>DAOTWU010000470.1:0-5652 GCA_034435735.1 Anaerolineae bacterium
AGAGATTTATACAGAATCTCAACTAGGTGGTTTTGTGCCTACACCCACACCAACCCCTATCGTCTCTGACGAAGGAGGCTGATATGCGTCGTCGTAGAGGGGCAAATGTCTTTTCTGGTTTGATGATTATCGGTGTTTTAGGCGTTTTTATCGCTATTTTAGCGATGAATGCCCAGCCAAGTGGCGTTCGTCCAATTATTCCAACGCAAGTTGTTCCATCCCCAACCGTGAATGCTTGGGAGGCTGTATTAAGGCAAGGGGGATTATCCAACGATGGCGCTGTAACGCCGCTAGTTGCTCCTGCACAAGAATTTGTGCCACCAACTTTGCCCGCGTCGGATGGGCCTACCGCAACACCTGTAGATGCAGCTGCAGTAGATAGCAACCCCGATATAGTCTCTGTGGTTGAGTTTGTGCCACCAACACCTGTACCAACGACGCTAGATGAAGATGTCGTTGTGCTTTCTGATAGCGATAATGGCCCTACGCCCGTTTGGCGACCGCCCGCATTAGAGCCACCTTTATCAAGAGACCCCTTTGGGCGGGATCATTATTGGTTCCATCGTCCAGTAGAAGCAAATGCCAATAACGCCATCTTGTTTTTCTATGCATATGGTTCAGATGGGCCAGATAAAGAGAACCCTTGGCGGATTCATCATGGTATCGACTTCCCGAATCCGGTTGGGGAGACTGTGCGCGCTGCGGCTGATGGTGTAGTTTTGCATGGCGCTGGTGATGGCCTTTTTCAAAATACGGCTTCCTATGGTAATGTGGTCTTCATCCAACATGATTTTGGCTATAACGGCCAAACGCTCTATACCCTCTATGCCCATCTTTCTCGTGCCCTCGTTCGTAGTGGGGAACGGGTTAATGCTGGTGATGTGATTGGTCTGATTGGCGATACGGGTAATGTAAGTGGCCCTCATGTGCATTTTGAGGTGCGCATGGGCGGCGATCGCTACCGTGATACATATAACCCCTTGCTGTGGATGGTGCCATATGTCGGACATGGGGTTATTGCGGGGCGTGTTGTCGATGAAGAAGGGCGATTTATCGAGGATGCTGAGGTAACCATTCGCAATTGGGCAACAGGCTTACTCTTAGAATCCTCGCCCACTGTAACCACATATGTTTTCAATGACACGGGATCAGATGTTCAGCCAGACCCTCGTTGGAATGAGAATTTTGTTGTTCCTGATGTACCCATTGGTAAATATGAACTCATAACAACTATAGATGGGGTTCGCATCGCTGAAGTTGTAGAAGTTTTTGAGGGGCGCACAAGTTTCGTAGAATTGCGCCCGCCTGTGCCAACCCCTTCAACAGATTCACCATGATAAGAGGGTAATCGTCATATTCCGTGCATAGCGTTTAGTGGCGTTATCCGTTACACTTTTAAGCGCAGATAGTTTATCCTTTTTTCCGAACTAGTAGGGAGAACACTCCATGCTCGGTAACATGGTTCGACTTCCGATGCGGCTATTGTTGGTAGCAATTTTTGCAATTGCTGCATCGTCGTTGACACTGGCGCAGGACGCAACTCGCGTGCTGGAGCCGGGCGGGACTGTCGCGGGGGTGCTGGATAGTAGCACCTACGCTGTTGTCTATACCTATAATGCCTCTGCTGGCGATATCGTATCTGTAACGGCGTCATCGCCCAGCGGTTTGGCACTCGCTTTGCTTTTAACAGATAACCAGGGGGAAACTTTAGCACAAGCCGCTGACGTTAATGGCGTTGGCTCGGTTACTGTGTCTAGCGTGACTTTGCCACAAGCGGGCACATATTATGTGACTGTATTCCGTGCACCAGGCGCCCCCCTTGCCGAAGGCACATTTGATTTATCATTAGAAGTTGAAGCAGGTACAACTACCGCTGTTGCTACGCCAACAGCTGTTGCTACGCCGGCAGCTACACCTGCAGCCCCATCTACGGATACCGTGGTTTATCGCCCCCCAGGGCAGGTACTCACCACAACTGGGATGCAGGTTATTCTCACATGGAACACAACGGCTGATTTGAACTTGCAAGTTCGCACACCAACAGGTGGGGATTTGTATTGGGATTCTCGCTCAACAGCGGATGGTGGCACTTTTGGTGCGGATGCTAACGGTCTTTGCGAGCTTTTGACTACAACGCCTGTTGAGCAAGCACAATGGCCTGCTGGCCCTGTGGCTACTGGCAGCTATGAGATTTTGGTTTTCTATCGTCAGGCCTGTGAGTTGCCAGAGCCAGTGGACTTCACTATCACTGTGACCGTAGATGGCAATGCTTTGCCGCCTATTTCCGGTACGCTTTTGCCCCCAGCCGATGGGCAAGATAGTGTGTTCGTAACGAATTTCCGCATTGCTGATGACGGTACAACTACGATGGGGAATGGCGGCGTCTATACAGGTGCATTCGATACACCTTTAGCTAGTTTGCCCCAACCTCAGCCGCTTCAGTTTGATGTGCCTGTGCAGGGTGCTATTACAACAGAGCAACCTTATCTCACCTATAGCTTTACGGTTGATGATAGCCAGCTTGTTTCGTTATCGATGAATGCAACAGCTGGCAATCTGGATACTTCATTGTTCTTGTTAGGCCCCGATGGCTCTGTCGTCGACTTTAATGACGATACAACCGGAACGACGAACTCCGCTATCTCTAATTTGCGCCTTTTGCAGGCGGGCCAATACACCGTTGTTGCAACACGCTATGGTCAAGTATTAGGCGGCACCGAAGGCGAGTTTGAGCTAGTGCTCACTGGGCAGGTTTCCACATTGCCAGAAGAAGTTCAGTCTCTGAATCTGCCATCTGGCGATATTGAAATCACACTGTATTGGAATAACGGTGCAGACTTGCAACTACTCATCCGCGATTCTGCTGGTAATTCTGTTTACGATGACCAGCCCAGCGTTGCCAGTGGTGGCCGCATGGTCTCCTTCGGTAATATTGGTTGTAGCCGTACTCAGGCCACACCCGTTTCATATATTTACTGGCCAGAAGGCTTCTTGCGCGCTGGTTCGTATGAATATGAAATTTGGTATCAGGATGATTGTGGCGACACAACTCCTGTAGATGCATTCCTGAATATCAGTGTGCGCGGTGAATTGGTTGTCAGCCAGCGTATTCGCCCCTTGCCCGGCCAAAAATACATTGGCAACTTCCTCATCAACGTTGATGGTACAGTTGTCCCTGGTCAAAGCGGTTTCGATGGTGGTAGTGAAATCATCGATTACCAACCATTTGTCGATACCGCAACGCCGATTATCAGCGGCCAAACGGTGACGGGCGCTATCCGCACGAACAAGCCATTCGACCTCTATATCTTCAATGGACAAGTTGGGGATATTGTCAGCATTGGCATGCAGAATACTGGCGGAACTCTAGACCCCAAACTCTTCTTGATAGGGCCAAATGGTTTTGAAGTGGCGATGAACGATGATGAAATTCCTGGCCAAAATGCCAATGCCCTCATCAATCAAGTGACTTTGCCACAAGATGGGCAATACATCATTATAGCCACCCGTTTTGGTGCTCAATATGGGGGGACAGAAGGGACATATAGCCTCACGTTGCAGCAGAACTAATCCAGAATAAAGTTGGAAAACAGTCTGGTACTTCGTTCTACCTTGCGCTATACTACCCCCATTCGTAAGACGCTAAACTTTCAGGGTAGGCCAAATCGGCCTACCCTGATATTATCATGTTGCCCTTGTCTATAGAGTTTGTGGTTTTAGAAAGTGAAATACAGGATGAAAAATCGAACCTTCCTGTTAGGCTTATTTGCCCTTCTTGCTATTGTTGTTGCTGCTTGTTCTCCCCCACCTCCAGAATTGCGAAATGACCAGCTATTGAGTAATCCAGGATTAATTTCTGGTGAACCCTGCTTTGCGCCTTGCTGGAATAACATTACACCGGGAGAAACTTCATATAGCGAAGCCCTGACTATCCTTGAAGATGACCCCACACTGACTAATGTTCAACGTGAGGATTTGGAAGATGGTTCTGGCTCTGTAGTGACGTGGCAAGAAGGCGAAGGTATTCCCTGCTGCCAGATTTTTAGTGAAGATGGCCGCACTGTCACCTCGATTTTCTTGCTCACCAAGCCTGAATCTACAGTTGGTGATGTCATTGAGATTTATGGTGAACCAGAATATGTGCATGGTGTGCCAGTTTCAGATGACCAGGCTGTCATGCAACTGGTCTTCCCTGAGAAAAATATGATTGTTCAGGCCTTCGTTGCTGGCGCAGAAACTGGAGCGTTGAGCGAAAACAGCGAGGTTATTGGTGTAACTTACCTCGCCCCAGAAACAATGGAACAGTTAGTTGTGTCTAACGACCTTTACTTCTGGGATGGCTATGACACATTCAAAGCCTATATTGATGGCGAATTTGATATTACTGCTGTACCCACTTCAGATGGTTCTCAACCTGAGGCAACAGAGGAATCTGAGTAAATCTGCGGAAATGACGCCGGATTTCCCGGCTTGATGATGAAACGTTGGAAGTTCAGGATTAGGGAGGTACAGGGCATATGAGTGAAAATAATGGAGCCCCTGTAGAAATCAAAGTTGGTGCCGAAATTAAAGGCACAGTTAAAAACATCGAACTCTACGGCGCATTTGTGGATATTGGCGGTGGCCGGGATGCCCTGCTACACATTTCCCAATTGGGTAAGCGTAACGTGCGTAACGTTGAAGATGTGGTGAAAGTTGGCGAAGAAATCACTGCCTATGTGATTAAGGTCGACGATGAAGGCCGCATTGCTCTCTCATTGGTGAAGCCACCACAATTGACCTGGGATAAAGTTCAGGTTGGCGAAACCTATAAGGGAACTGTGACCCGTATTGAAAAGTTTGGCGTTTTTGTTGATATTGGTGCAGAACGCCCCGGTATGGTTCATGTTTCCGAGCTGGCTGATACCTATGTGAAGTCCCCATCTGATGTCGTTAGCGTTGGTGATGAGGTTGAAGTTCGCGTGATTAAGGTGAACCGCCGCAAACGTCAAATTGACCTCAGTATGAAATCACCCGCCGAAGAAGCACCTGAGGCCTTTGAAGACGAAGCTGAAGAAATTCCCACTGCTATGGCATTGGCTTTCCGTCGTGCTATGGAAGAGCAGGCGAAAGATGACAGCGCTGAGCGCCAACGCAAGAAATCACGCGAGATGCGCAACGAGCAAGACGACATCATTGCTCGCACTTTGAAGCAAGTTCAAAATTAATGTAAATAAAAAGAGCCTGTCATTTGCGCAGGCTCTTTTTCACTTATATTGCACGTAGTAAGCGAACCTTTAGCGGGCTGCCTTCTGGTACATGTTTTACATCTTCTGGAACAATAAGTAGGCCATCAGCCAACACCATAGACATCAGTGCACCAGAACTTTGCGTGCCTGTAGTAGTTGCCCATAGTTTTCCCTGCTCATCCCGCCGTAGTTTGACTCGCAAGTAACTTCGCCGCCCATCAGATGTTAGAGCTTCTTCTGTATGAGCAATCGCATATACAGCATTATCTTCCCGCCCCTGCATTTTCAATAGGGTAGGGCGAACGAAGACATCAAAAGTGACCATTGCTGAAACAGGGTTGCCAGGAAGCCCAAAAAACTTATATCCGCCAACATGTCCATAGGCTAAAGGCTTACCGGGGCGTAAGTTTACCCGCCACATATC
>DAOTWU010000471.1:0-2531 GCA_034435735.1 Anaerolineae bacterium
CGCTCTAAAGCGTAGTTCACACTCTCTTCTAGGCAGGCGCGGATGAGGCCAGTTGCACCAGCTGCCACGGTATAACGCCCGTTATCCAAGCATGACATGGCGATTTTGAAGCCTTCGCCTTCTTCGCCCAGGCGATTTTCTTCTGGCACTTCCACATTTTCCATTTTTACCCAACCCGTAGAGCCAGCGCGAACGCCCAGTTTGCCGTGAATATCACCAGTGGTCACGCCCGGCATATCGCTGGTGACAATGAACGCCGTGAGGCCAGCTGATGGTTTTGGCGCGTTGGGGTCTGTGCGGGCAACAACGAGGAAATGATGTGCTTTAGAAGCGAGACTAATCCACATTTTCTCGCCATTGAGAATATATTTATTGCCCACTTTACGAGCGGTTGTTTGCAGCGCTGCCGCGTCGCTACCAGCATTGGGTTCGGTTAAGCAAAAGGCTGCATATTTTTCGCCACGCGCTTGGGGAGTGAGGAAACGCTGCTTTTGGTCTTCCGTGCCCCATTGTAAAAGCGCCAGACTATTTAAGCCCATATGGACCGACATCACCACACGCAGGGTGGTATCGCCGCGTTCCAGTTCTTCACACACCAACCCTAATGTGATGTAATCAAAACCTTGCCCACCATAACGGACAGGGATACAAATACCCAGAATGCCTAATTCACCCATGCGCGGTAAGATGGCGGGGTTCATTTCCTGCTTGCGGTCCCATTCACCAATATCGGGCATAACCTCTTTTTGAACGAAGTCCCGCACCATCTTTTGCGCTTCGCGCTGCTCTTCATTTAGTGAAAAGTCCATAAAATTCCCTCTAGATTCTGCCACTAAGCAGTTTTTTGTGAGTTTTTGCCAGTAAATTCCAGCATTTTTCGGTGGGATTATACCATGCGTTGAATACCCCTTCTATTGAATAATGGTATATGTATAGGGCATTTTGCTGAGATAAACGGTTAAGTATCATGACACCTGAAAAACTTGTCACCACATACCTAGAAATGACTACACCGGCAGCTTTTCGCCCCAATTATGCTCAGCAAGGTGATGATGTTAGTATCGTGAAAATGGAAAAGCCAGATGTCGATTTTTATCGCTTCCTCTACCGTGAAGTTGGAGAGCGTTGGCGCTGGCGTGACCGTTTAACCCTCAGTGATGAAGAGCTGTATAGTATCCTCAGTAGCCCCAACACCCATGTTTTTGTGATGTATGTGAATGGTGTCCCTGCAGGGTATATCGAGCTTGCTCGCAAAGGCCAAACCACCGAAATCGCTTACTTTGGCCTACGTGAAGAGTTTTTCGGGCGTGGGTTGGGTAAGCACCTGCTCAGCTATGGTATTGAACAAGCCTGGAATATGGGCACACGCCGTGTTTGGCTACATACTTGCAACTTGGATGGCCCGCATGCGTTGAATAACTACCTCAAGCGCGGTTTCTCCATTTGTGACGTGCAAGAAGAACCGATGCCAGAAACTTACCAGTAAATCCCTTTTCTACTGGACATAAAAAGCGCCATATCGTGAAGATATGGCGTTTAAGCGTTTTTCAACCTGTTTAATCTTCGGCCAATCGAAATACAGCCACAGAAATATCGTCATTATTGTTGGCGCTTTTGGGTTCAGTTTCGAAATATGGTGCATCGTCCCAATAGGCGTTGATCTTCTGCGGCATCATAATCCCATCGGTATCGATGAGTTCTGTAGAGACACTTAAACGGAATAACTGCTCTGTTTCTGAATCGGGGTTATAGCAAGAGACCCTAACCTCTTCTAATGCGCCATTTGCATTTAGGTGCAGTTGCACGGTGTCCCCCAATTCCATATTGCGCGCTTCAAGATAGCCATCGTTGAGCATCTCTAATTGAACATATTGTTCTCCTAGTGGTGTAAGCAATAAAGCGGCCATTGCCCATAACCGTCGCCGCATGGATTCGCTCTCTCTAGCATCCTCAACAATAACAATGTCTTTATTTCCCCGCAGAGTATAGAACTTCTCACCATCGAAAGCTTCTACCCCACGTTGTACAGGTAAGCCAAAGGGGCGTACTGTGAAATCAACCCGAAAATGTTGGGGGAAGTGAAAGCGCATCATTAAATCCAGCGGTATCCATGTTTTGACTGGCCCAACTTTGACGCGCGCCTTGCCCTTGAATGTTGCCTGAAAAACCGACAAATGGGGCGGGAATGCGCCATAACGCGCTTCAATAGCTTTGCGCAGCGCTTCTTTGGCTTCTGGTTGACCTTGTGCAAGTAGTAAAACAGGCATATGTTCCCCTCAGTTGTGGCGACCACCTAAATCTATCTAACATATCTAGTCTTAGTATAATGGCTACATCTATTGGTGGCAAAACATGAGAAATTGTATTGGAAGTGAGAAAGTAGGATAAGGATGCGTCGTTTATTTCGTTATTTTCGGAATCATAAACCGGTATCTGATGAAATGTTGATTCAACAGATGCGTAGTAACATTAATGCAGAAGCCCTCGCCGCTATCGAAGAATTGCAGGAGCGCCTTTTGTTGAAAAATGGG
>DAOTWU010000472.1:0-2288 GCA_034435735.1 Anaerolineae bacterium
GTATATGTTGAAGCAAGTCCGTTTCCTGTCCAACAGCTACCCACGTCTCTAGTTCTAGACCTGTGGCCACACGAAAGGCTTGTATTAAAGGAGGGGCGCTGGGCGCTAAGAAAACAATTTCCTCAGATGACGAAGTAGAAAGCGCCCGTGAAATTCGGCCAGGGTCTTGTTGCAAAGTTCGCACCAAGCCCATTGTATAGGGCAAGATAACGAGGGCGGATAAAACAAGGCTGAAAGCAAACGCCATACGGCTAAACTGCTTTCTACCATACCAAACAAACAGGATGTAAAGCGGTAATAGCGCCCATGCGGCGAAGTGCATTTGGAAAGCAAATAGCCATATAGGTAATACAAGCGCCTGGGCGGCTTTACGACGACGACTCAATGCCCCGTTTTCCCACAAGCCATATAGTGCCAGCAATAGCCCCAATAGGAAGAATGGTAGCCAGAAATTTTGTTGCCAAATTTTGCGGCTGAAGAAGACAGCCCACGGGTTCACGGCAAATAGCAGGCCGCCAACTAAGGCAACGCCATAACCATAATAGCGACGCAAAATATACCAAAATAAACCAACACCCAATACATTCAACCCAGCGATGAACATCGTGGCAATGATAGGGTTGCTGGTGAAGCGATAAGGCAGTGCCATCAAGTAGATGCTTGTCGGCGGGTTGGGAATGCCTACAGAAGAGATAATCCCTTCTAAGGGGAAGCGCACTCCTTGCGCCATTTCCTGCGCAAGCGTGGAAACCATTGCTTCATCATGGAAGAATTCCACCGCTTCTGGCATTCCTAGCCGTAGCCAACCAGCAAGGATGAGTATTAGCCCTAATGTCAACCAATCACGCAGGGTGAATGTGGCATAGATAAGGGGCGGTTGTTGCCCCGCCCCAGTAAAATCACGGTTATTTTGCGTCGATGTCATCCGTAACCTTATTGCTCGATCTCCACAGCTAGCGCAACAGCTTCTGCACCGCCAAGGCACAGCGCGGCGACACCACGCTTTAAGCCGCGGTCCAACAGTGCATTAATCAGCGTAATAAGTACACGAGAGCCACTAGACCCAAGTGGATGTCCCAAAGCGATAGCACCGCCATGCACGTTAACCTTCTCCATTGGCACTTTATAGCCATCACGTTCTAGGCCTTTCATATCGGCAAGAACTTGAGCAGCGAAAGCTTCATTAATTTCAAAAAGGTCAACATCGTCAATAGACCAACCTGCACGCTCTAATGCAACGGGAATGGCTTTCACTGGTGCGTAGAAAATCCAAGCAGGTTCAACAGCAGCTTGACCATAGCCAACTATACGCGCAAGGGGCTTATGACCATGCTTTTCAGCATATTCACGACTGGTAACAACCAACGCGGAAGCGCCATCATTCATACCAGGCGCATTACCAGCAGTGACCTGCCCATCTGCTTCAAAAGCGGGTTTCAGCTTGGCTAAAGCCTCTAATGAAGTATCGCGGCGAATAGGTTCATCGCTATCAACAATGATTTCGCCTTTGCGGGTGCGGATGGTCACTGGAACGATTTCATTTTTGAACTTGCCGGCATCAGTCGCTTCGCCAGCCAACTTGTGACTACGAAAAGCGAACTCGTCCATTTCCTCGCGCGTGACCTCTAGTTGACGGGCGATAAATTCGGCAGCATTACCCATACCCCAATCACATAGATGACACCAGAGGCCATCATTTTGGAGCGAGTCAATCATTTGCACATGACCATATTTCTGGCCAGTGCGCATATTGGGGATGAGGTGGGGGGCATTGCTCATACTCTCTACACCGCCAGCCACAAACACATCGCCATCACCAGCACGGATAAAACTACTCGCTATCATCACCGCCTTGAGGCCGCTGCCACATACTTTATTGACGGCCACACCACCGACTTTATCTGGCAAGCCTGCACCAATACTAATTTGACGGGGCAAAGCCTGCCCAACGCCGGCGGAAACCACATTACCAACAATCAATTCATCAATATCTTCGGGGCTAACGCCACTGCGCTCAACTGCAGCTTGATAGGCAATTTTGCCGAGTTCTGCAGCTGAAAGAGACGAAAGTGCGCCCAAAAATTTCCCTTGCGGGGTGCGGGCGGTGGATAAAATCACTGCCTCGCGGGCATGTTTACCATTAACAGTCATTTTGCATCCTCTTGTCCAAACAACTCCTGCCAAACTGTCTTTAGTTCACGATACGTATTATCTAGCGTATCGGGAATGACACGGGTCTCCCCTACTGTGCTCATAAAATTAGCATCGCCAGGCCAACGGGGAACAAT
>DAOTWU010000473.1:0-2600 GCA_034435735.1 Anaerolineae bacterium
TTTATCGCAAAGAGGCATTTATGCCTCCGCCACCGCCAGCTATACCAGAAACAGCGGCAAGAGCGAGAATGCGCCGCAGGAAAGCGCGTAATCGCGGTGGAGAATGGGCTTGGGTCATTATAGCTGTGGCGCTCTTTGGCGTACTGCTCACTGTGGGTATCGGTGTTTTGCTCATTGTTCGAGCATCGACAGAAGTGGCGGAGATAGTACCAACAGCAACCGCCCCCAGTCTAGCGGTACTACCTACCCCAGTTGATGCAAGAACTGCTACAAACACCACATCCAATAACAACAGTGTCATCATCGGAGACGTTGTTGTAGGCCCAAATGGAGAAGCAATTCATATAGAACCATGGGATGGCGAATCGCGCTTCACCATTTTAGTGATGGGGCTAGACCGCCGACCTGGTGAAACTGGGCTGCGTTTTCGTACAGATACGATGCTGCTGGTCAGTTTAGACCCCGTAACGAACAGCGCGGGTATCCTCAGCATTCCACGTGACCTGTATATTGAAATGCCAGGATATAACGGGTTATACCGAATCAACGAACCCATGGTATGGGGTGAATTGCAAAGCCCTGGCTATGGCCCACAATTGGCAATGCAAACGGTACAGTATAATCTTGGCATTCGCGTTAATGAGTATTTGATTGTCGATTTTAAGGCATTTATCGCTATCATTGACGCCATTGGGGGAATTGAGGTTGATGTACCCAACACAATTAATGACCCCCAATATCCAAATATGTATTATGGCTATGACCCGTTCTATTTGCCCGCTGGCCACCATGTTCTAAATGGCGAAACAGCATTGAAATATGCACGTACCCGCCATGGGTCTAGTGACTTTGACCGTGCACGCCGCCAGCAGCAAGTTTTGTTTGCTATCCGCGATAAAATCCTGCGATTGGATATGATTCCGACGCTCATTCTGCAAGCCCCCTCATTATGGGCGGCTTTGCAAGACAACATTTATACTGGCCTATCATTAGAACAGGTCATTCAGTTAGCACTTTGGGCGAAAGATATTCCCTTGGAGAATATTCACACAGGGGTGATTACGCCAGAATATGTGATGAGCTACACAACAGAAACAGGTGCTTCGGTACTCATCCCCAATAGAAGCAGGTTGGGATACTTGATGCAGGAAGTATTTGGAGCAAACTACAATCAATAAGCCATAAACAAATACAGTGCGCGAAAAGGCGCACTGTTGTTTTTAGGCAAAACCTGCCATGCCGTGTGGCGCTGAGTTTTGAACCTGCTTTCGCAGGTGGGAACCCTCCTGTCAGTTCGGTCTTGGCTCAGGCCTATCACCTCAATGACAGACGACAGTCCCCGTCTATGTGAGTGTTGGCCCAAAACGGACACGTCATCACGCGCATAGCAGGTATCAAACTTATACCAAACTCCCCCACCAGTGTAAAGACTGAACCCGTATATCCCGTTGTAGAACAAATATGGAATTGGGCTATCAAGACCAGCGGATTTCGTTATAATCCGGTACGGTTGGCTAAATTATTGGAGGGTACAACACGATGAATTCCGAATTATTTAAACCGACACTAGCTGAATTTGTCGGCACGTTTGTTCTCGTTTTTGTAGGAGCAGCAGCGGTTGTAGTTGCGCCATTATTTGGTGTAGTAGTACCAGCATTAGCACATGGATTGGTACTTGTTGGCCTAATTTATGCTTATGGCAATATCTCCGGTGCGCAATTCAACCCGGCAGTAACCCTATCCCTGCTAGTCGGCGGCAAGCAGGATGCTTTTAAATCTGTGGTCTTCATGATTGCACAGTTTACAGGTGGTATTGTCGCGGCTTTCTTGTTGGTAGCTGCTCTACCCGCACCAGATTCTGAAGTCATGGTCAGCTTGCTAGGCGAAGGCGGGTTTAACTATGGTGTGACTACTGGTATTCTCACCGAAAGCTATGTATGGCAAGCCGCCCTTCTTGAGGCAATATTAACTTTTTTCCTAGTTAGTGCAGTTTATCAAACAGCAGTTCATGGCCGCGCAGGCAATTTAGCTGGAGTGGCTATCGGTTTCACACTTGCTGCATCCATTCTGGCGGGTGGTGTATTCACTGGGGCATCGCTCAATCCTGCTCGCACTTTAGGGCCTGCACTAGCGGCAGGGGATTTGTCCTACATTATGCCCTATTTTGTAGGGTTGTTTGGCGGTGGTGCAATCGGTGGCTTACTACACGCTTACGTCTTAACACCTGACGAAACAGCCTAAAACAGAACAAGAGCCGCTCATAATAAATGGGCGGCTCTCTAAGTTTGCTCAATCTAGGATTTCCAGCGTTATTTACACTTGTTCCTCTTCTGGCAACACAACTTGAATAAATAACTCCTCAAGCTGTTGCGGCTCTGGGGCAGAAGGTGCTTGTGCCATCGCATCTGTACCGCGTTGCGTTTTGGGGAAGGCGATAACTTCACGGATATTAGGTTCGCCAGCCAATAAGGCCACAACGCGGTCTAAACCCCAAGCAATACCTCCGTGGGGCGGCACACCATATTCAAATGCTTCTAGAATATGGCCAAACTGCTCTTTCGCGTGTTCCATAGTTTGACCAATTAAGGGGAAGATTTTCT
>DAOTWU010000474.1:0-3231 GCA_034435735.1 Anaerolineae bacterium
GCCTGATTGACCAGAATAATGACTTTTTTGCCATATTGCTCCAAAGTTTTCAGGTATTCGACATTACGGGCGGTCATCGCTTGCGTCGCGAGCATGACCAGAAACACAAGGTCGCTACGATGTAAAAACCCGCGAGTTGTCTCTTCGTGTTCCTGAAAAACTGATTCAAGCCCTGGTGTATCAACAAAGCTCACTTTTTGCAACAAAGCAGAAGGATGGAAGAGCGTGACCGTCTCATCACCGGATGTCATTTGCTGTGGCTCTTCGCCATAACGTAAGATAGTAATGCGGTCGGTTGTTGGTGTGGGACCAACACGCAAAACCTCAGCACCAAGCAAGGCATTAATAACGCTAGATTTACCAGAACTAAATGGGCCAACAAACGCCATTAGGAAAGGTGTTTCGGTGTGAAATTGGGCATCTCTAGCTTGGTGAATATAAGCTTCATCGAGGTTATCAACTTTTGGTAATTCAACCAGCAAATCAGCAATGAGCTTCTGCTGCTGAGCACGCAATTCAACATACTCATCATACAAGCGGTTTTGTTGGGTCTGTGTGCTTTCGTCCAAAGCAAGCCACCTTGGTTATGTCTAATAAACGTGAGTTTGATATACTCTACGTTATGTAATTTTACACATTATACAACTGAGCTATCTCTAAGGATAGATAAATCGCTTTTTATGGGGATGCTACTGAAAAGGGGATTTGCGCTATGCCAAACAGCACTGAGCAGGAATTAAAACGGCAATTAGCCCTGATTATGGCTATAGACACTATTCGTGACCAGATTGACGACGGCGATGATCCATCTCAAATGTTCGATGCAATCGCCCAAGTGTTACGTGAAACTTTTGAAGCAGAAGCCTGCGCAATTATGACTATTAGCGAGCTTACTGATGAAATTGCAGGAATTGCTGCGCTAGGTGTACCTCAAGAACAAGCTATTGCCCTATGCAAACAAGCGATGGCCAAAGAAACCCCACAAACGTTAGAAACAAATCTATGGGCACACACATTAGGGATACGGGTGGTGCTACAAGAGCCTGTGCCATTAGGAGGACTGTTTATCGGTAGAGACAATAAGCCTTTCAATGATGCTGATAAACAATTATTAGAAATCGCTGAAAGCCAAATTGATTCCGCAATTTTACAGGCGCACCGTATATGGAAGCTGGCAAATCGCAATCGCGAGCTAGAAGCTATCTATAAAATAGACCGCCTGCGCGATGATGTGGCTGATGAATATAACTTGATATATAACTTCACCAACTTGCTAGTAGAACATTTTGAGGCTGAAGCTGCCATTATCAACGTGAAGCCTTATCAAGATGAGCACCCATTACGAGCATTAGCGGGGACGCTAGACCTCAGTGAATCTGTGCAAAATGCTATTTTTGAAACAGCTGATACCATTCGCATCCCTCAAACAATTTCTATTCCCGAAACGCTGAAGGATAAGCAACTATTGGCCGCACCTTTTATTGTGAATGGTGCGCGTATTGGCGCAGTTGTCGTAGTACGAGACAAACCCTATTCAATTAGTGACCATCGCCTGATGTTTGCTATGACTAGTCAAATGGACTCGGCCATTGTACATGCCCGAACAGTGAGTGAATTAGCACGGCGGCGTAGAGAGCTGGAGGTGATTTATCGCATTGACCATATACGCGATGTCGAGAGTGATTTTGAAAACATGATTCAGCAAGTGCTGCATGAACTGTGTGACATTATCAATGGTGAAGCTGGTTATTTGATGCTCTATAGTGCGGAAGAAGAAAATGAGCTAGAACTGAAAATAGAAACCGGTGAGGGACAATTAAGCGCCCCTGAGTATCTAAACACTATTATCCACTATTCACGGGAAGCACTAAAACGCGCGGAATTGGTTTATAACAACCGCTTAAACGGAGCTATACAATCAATCATTGCTGTCCCTCTGATTTTGAATGAGCGCATCATCGGGGTTTTTGGCGCTATCAATAGCACCCGTACTTATGGATTTAGCCGTGATGATCGCCGTATTTTGAAAGCCATTACTAGCCAAGTTGATACAGCAGTTTTTGAGCGGCTAGAAATACGGCAAATGCGAAAGGTGCTCAGTCGCTCTGTTGACCCCAAAGTTATCGATTTGCTGCTCCAATCCGCCGACAGTCACATTTTGGCTGGCGAGCGAGTGAATCTCAGCGTGATATTTGCCGATTTAAGAGGTTCTACTGAGTGGGCGGAGCGCGCTGCACCTGAAGAGTTCGTCACGATTCTCAATCAATTCCTAGCAGAGATGACGGAAATCATCTTCAAGCATGGTGGAACATTAGACAAATTTGTAGGGGATGAGGTCATTGCGCTATTTGGCACACCAATCCCGATGGAAGACCATGCGCAAAGAGCCGCAGCGGCAGCATTAGAAATGCAAAAACGTCACCAAGAACTGCAAGCGCAATTAGCCGCAGAGGGCAAGGAATTGCCGCCAATGGGTATTGGCATCAGTTCTGGAGAAGCAATTGCTGGCGAGTTTGGCCCTCCCATACGCACTGATTTCACCGCTATGGGGCGCGTGATGAATTTAGGGGCGCGTCTGTGCAGTGTGGCCAGTGCAGGAGAAGTTATTGTCAGCGAAGAAACACAAAAGCTATTGGGGAATAATAGCATCATACAAACCTTAGACCCGCTCAACCTCAAGGGAATTGGTCACGCGGTAACAGCATTTAACTTAAAAGGGCTGAAGTAATCCATGTTCAATTCTGCTATTCGATACTATCAAGACCAGCTATACATTGAAGATAAACCAGTCGCTGATATTGCCGCACAGGTTGGGACGCCAGTCTATCTCTATAGTCTAGGGCGCATTCTGGAAAATGTTTCCCGCTTACAACAGTTTTTTAGCCCTCTTAATGCCCATATTCATTATAGTGTTAAAGCAAACGGCAACTTAAGCATTTTACGCGCATTAGTGGCTAATGGTTTAGGGCTAGATGTCGTCAGTGGAGGTGAAATCTACCGCGCATTACTGGCGGGTATTAATCCTGAAAAAATCGTTTTTGCGGGAGTTGGAAAGACAATTGATGATATTCAATATGCCCTAGATACTGGTGTCGGATGGTTTAATGTCGAAAATGTAACAGAGTTGAAGATTATCAATACATTAGCTGGCCAAAGAGGACGTAAAGCCCGTATTGCGCTCCGCTTAAACCCCAATGTGACCGCTAATACACACCCTTACATTGCTACAGG
>DAOTWU010000475.1:0-3768 GCA_034435735.1 Anaerolineae bacterium
CTCTCTACGGAAAACGAGCGTTTCTATGATGACCCCGGCTGGGATTTGTTCGCTATTGTGCGCGCCTTCATTCAGAATTTCACCAGTGGTGAGATTGAAAGTGGCGCTAGTACCATCACCCAGCAGATTGCGCGTAACCTCGTGCTGCAATCCACTGAAGCGACGGCGACCCGTAAAATTAATGAGATTGTTGTCGCCAATCAAATCGCCCAACAATATGATAAAAACTTCATTCTCTCGCTCTATTTGAATGAATTCAGCTTCGGCAACCAGTCGTTGGGTGTGGAAGAGGCTGCTCGCTTCTATTTCAACAAACCTGCCGCAGAGCTAAATCTAGCGGAAGCCGCTTTGCTGGCTGGCATCATTCAAGCGCCATCGGAATTCAATCCGGTGATTAACCGTGAGCGCGCTTTTGAGCGCATGGAATCAATCATCGACCGCATGTTTGAGGTTGGCTGCATCCAGTTCCGCCATGGTGATTGGCCACAGCGCGGCGAATTCTGTGTCACGCCAGAGACAATGGTTGAAGTGCCCGGCTTTGACCAGCCGCAGCGCCTCGCTGTTTTCAATGAAGATGGTGAACTTGTCGGCGGTGTGCTGGTAGCATGGATGGGCGAAGTGAAAGCCCGCCAGTACCTCCCGCGTGAAGTGGAAGTGAAATATCCGCACTTTGTTAACCTTGTGCGCGCCCGCGTAGAAGCTGAATTTGGCGAAGAGACCATGTTCTCTGAAGGTTTCATCATCCACACCACACTTATTCCGCGCGTACAAAACGCCGCCGAGAATGCGCTGACCAGTGCTATGCAGCGTGTCATCACAACAGGCGTTAACAATGGCGCGGTCATGGTGATTGACCCTGTAAGCGGGGCAATCCGCGCCCTTGTTGGTAGTGCCGATTTCTCCAATGTGGAGATTGATGGGCAAGTGGATAATACCCGTGCTTGGCACCAACCTGGTTCATCTATCAAACCCATTCTTTACACTGCGGCGCTTTTGGGTGGCGATTTCAACGCTGATGGCAATATCAGCTTCAGCGAATATCTGACGCCCGTCAGCATCCTGTGGGATGTGCCGTCTGATTATAATGGCTACCGCCCAGTGAACTATGACCGTCGCTTCCATGGGCCTGTGAGCTTGCGTGTGGCCTTACAAAATAGCTATAACGTGCCAGCGGTGAAGGTGATGAGCTTCATCGGCACACAGCACTTTGTCGATGTCGCCAAGCGCATGGGTTTGCAATTCCAAGATAATGCCCAGTTTAATTTGACCACTGCGCTCGGTAGCACTGAAGTGCGCCTGTTCGATATGGTGCGCGCCTACGCGACTATTGCCAACGGCGGGCAAAACGTGCCGCTCTATGTCATTGACCGCATCACCGATATGGATGGCAACCCCATTGATTGGAATGACCGCGGCACACCAGAGCAAGCCATTCCGCCACAGGTGGCCTACCTTATGGCTGATATTCTGACTGATGACAACGCCCGTGCCGCTGCCTTTGGCACGAACTCGGCGCTGACTTTGGCTGATATTGGCTATCCAACAGACCAATACGTTGGTGCAAAGACAGGCACCAGTGACGATGGCCGCGATTTGTGGACGATGGGCTTCACCAAAACAGCCGTTGTCGGCGTTTGGATGGGGCGCAGCGATAACCAACCCACATTTAACACCAGTGGCTTCTTGACCGCCGCACCTGTCTGGCACGAGGTTATGGTTGCCGCTGTGCAGGGTGCATCACCACAGGTGTTCCAACCAGTCTCTGGCATTGTCTCCCGCGAAGTATGTCTAATTACTGGCACACTAGCGGATGAAAGCTGCCTCAATCGTACCTTTGAAGAAGTGTGGGAGCAACGTTTGCCACCGCCGCCAGACCAAGGCTTTGTTAAAGAGGTTGCTATCGACACGTGGACGCAACTGCTGTCTAACCAATTCTGCCCAGAATTTACCAAGACGAAAGTCGTGGCCAACCTTGATGACCCGGCAGCTATTAACTGGCTGAACTCTACGGCGGAAGGGCAGCAATATGCCCAAACGGTAGGAATTCCATTGCCGTTAGAGCAGGCGCCAACGCAAGCTTGTACCAGTGGTATGCCGCGCCCAACCGCACGGCTTATTAACCCGCAAAATGGCCAGACCTTACAGGGCACTGTGTCCATTACAGGGCAAGTCTTTGCTGAGGGCTTCAACCGCTACCAACTTGAATATGCGCCAGTAGAGCAACCCGATAACTTCACCATTATTGGGCAACCAAGCACCACACCACACCCCAACGCTGGCGATGTGCTGGCGCAATGGGATACGTTAACTGTGCCTAATGGCTCATACATTCTTAAATTGACCATGTTCAGTAATAGCGGTGGCTTTGTAGAGCGTACAGTGCAGGTGAATGTACAAAACGTGCTGCCAACTGCGACACCTACGCCATTGGTCACACCGACATTTGTACCGCCAACAGTAGACCCGAATGCGGTGAATACACCTATTCCGTTTGACGATTTGTCACCAACTCCAACGGCGACAATCAACCCTGTTGGCTAAAACACATATCAACTATTGGTAAGAGAGGGCGCTCTTCGGGGCGTCCTTTTCGGTTTTTCATCGGCTGCTCATGAAATTTTGAGCAAAGTTACTGAAATGTGCCATAATAGGGCTACGACACAGAGACGGAAGCTTGATGGGTCTATCTATGCTATTTGAAAATGTATCTGGAATTATTCAAGCGCTACAGGAAACAACGCGCGTTACAGATGCCGCAAAGTTATTAACGCAATGGTTAGGCGAAAATATTGCCCCTGCTGCAGTTGGCTTTGCTGTGGGGGGGGATTTTGCCGAAACCATAGCGGGTAAAGGGTTTGACTTCACTCGCGAAGAGCGTGATTGGCTTCGCCAGACTAAACATTGGTGCACATGGTCACAGGTACAAAGTCACCAACCAAAGTCGCCCATAGACGGCCTACCTTCTCAGCAGGATGCTTTGCTTATTCCCGTACGCACTGCTACACGCATGTTCGGTTTGATATGGTTGCGGGGCATTCCACAAGGGGCAGAGCACGCTGTTTTACTGGCGCAGATGCTGGCGCTCCATCTACAACATTTAGAAGAAGCAACTCTACTGGCTGATGCCCATCGCCTTGCTGGGCATATCGCCCGTGCCGAATCGCTGGAACAGGTGCTAGATTTGGCTGCGCGCGGGATATATATTCTCTTTGATTTAGCTGGTATTGTATTTTTGCGTTTTGAACCTGGTGATTTGTCTGCACAAGTTATTGCAGAGCAGCCCACCAACTTCACCGATGGCTATGACCTTGGCTTGCGCGATTATACGCTGTTCAGCGAGCTTTTTGCCCAACAAAACACCCTGCTTTATACCGGCAAAGAGCAGGGAATGCTGACTAAGCAGATTATCTCCCTGTTAGAACAATACAACATGCACCAATTGTTGATGGTGCCTATGCTCAGCGAAGGGCGTGTGATTGGTTCAATTTCTATGGGGCTAAATGACCCGAACCGCCAGTTTTCACCCTATGAGCGCGATATTGCTGGCATGCTTGGGCGTATTATTGGCGCGACCTATGGCGATTTATATGAGCATCCACATGCGACTTATACTGATGAAACGGTTTTTCGCCAGCTAGTAGATAAAGCCAATATTGCTATTGAAATTGATGACTTAGAGGGGAATGTCGTTTATCGCAATAAGGCATGGAACGCGCTTTTCGGCTATAGTGCTGACCAAGCCGCCCATCTTGAAGACCGTTTTCTTGA
>DAOTWU010000476.1:0-2130 GCA_034435735.1 Anaerolineae bacterium
ATGCTGTAGTGGATGGGGAAACCTTCACGCGCGGTTTCGATTGCGTAGGAAGCGATTTCCGTGAAGCTCATCGTACCATATTCACTCAGCAACGTGATGATGACATCGGGTGAGGCAGGGAGCAGTTGCGACAGGATACTTAACTCTGGCATGACTTCATAACCACGCTCATGGAAGAAGTCGATATTAGCGGCTTGCGGTGCTTTACCCACGCCTACATAACTGCGCACTTCCCCCGTGCTGGCGTCGTACAAAACGAGCGGAGCAACGCCGGGGAAGCTAGCAGCCTCGCCATAGGTGATGTTGATCATCAATAAGGCTGCTGCTGCCGCGTCAAAGGCGTTGCCACCTTTTTCTAGCACATCCATTGCCACCTCTGTTGCCCATATAGTGCCCGTAACTGCGACATATTCTTGCCCTTCAACCATAGGGCGGTCTTGATTCCACGTTTCTTGATAAGTCATTAAATCTTCTGGGCCACGTGGCAATAGGAGAAAAACAACACCGCCAACCACGATGAGCGTAAGCAGCGCCAACCCAATAATTTTGATGATTTTCAAAACTGTTTTCAAAACAAACTCCTCTTTATCTAAAATCCCACCATAGGCTAAAAAGGGGCTTTGCGCCCCCTTCTTGCTTAAAAATTGTAGTCGTCCTCGTAGGCTAAATCCTCGTCATCCTCATCGTCTTCTTCATCTTCGAGGTAGTAAGGGCGGTCATCCTCTTCATAGAGGTCAATGTCCTCTAGCTCTTCAAGGTCTTCTTCCTCGTCAAGCTCATACCCCTCATCTTCAATGATGTCTTCATCATCCACAATTAAATCGAGGTCGTCCAATTCATCGAGGTCATCCTCTAAATCCTCATCGAAATCGTCCTCGAAGTCATCCTCTAAATCCTCGTCGAAGTCGTCATAATCATCATCAAAGCGGATAGACGGCTGCAATAAATATCCCGCTATATCCATCACCGTTTACCTTTACCCTTGTTATTCTGAATGCGGGTATTTTAACCACAACTGCTGCACTTGCCCACTTAACTGTTATGCTTTTGTGCCAGATTTAAGAAATACTGGTGCAAGCGCAAATCATCAGTCAATTCTGGATGAAAAGCCGTTGCCATTAGATGATTTTGCTGTACGGCGACAATCCGCCCATCTGGTAAGGTTGCCAGCACATCTACACCATCACCCACATCGGTAACGACAGGGGCGCGGATAAAAACAGCGTGGAATGGAGCACCTTCCAGCCCTTTAATATCCAAATCCGCTTCAAAACTATTGACCTGCCGCCCGAATGCATTGCGATTGACGCCGATATTCATCACGCCCAGCAGTGGCTGCTCATATTGCCCTAACCGTTGCGCCAGGAAAATCATACCGGCGCATGTACCCCAAGTTGGGCGAGATTGCGCAAATCTGCGCAACGGCTCAATTAGGCCATATTCTGCCGCCAATTTGCCAATTGTTGTGCTTTCCCCGCCAGGGATGATGAGGCCATCTAGCCCTTCCAAGTGTTCGGGTAAACGTATTTCGCGGGTTTGTGCGCCTAGCGCCTTTAATGCTTTTTCATGTTCGATGAAAGCCCCCTGCAGGGCTAATACGCCAATGGTTGCCATTTTCTCGTCCCTTTTGAACACATACCAACGGCCAGCACATATGGCTGACCGTTTTCTCGGTGGTGAATTATGCTTTTATGGTTGCGCATCACGCCCGCATTTTCAAGATAGCCTTAAGGCCAATTAGGGGATTTTCTTATGGTGGCGTGATTTGCAAATACTGGTTAGTAGGCGGATTATCATGAATGAGCGTTTCACCATAGGGCAAATGGATAATGAGTTGCTCAATGCTTTCCTCACCCAGCCCAAAGTGTAGATAAGGCGTTTCCGATGCCAGATAGCTGCTGCCGATATGCAACTCCTGATGCAACTCTCGCCCGTCGCTCAGTACAGCGATGACTCGTGTGCCTGGCATCACCTGAGAAAATCCTACCGCCAGCCAGTTCGCTTGTATGCCCTCGTTGCGTAAAAGGGCGACATGCCCGCCTATAGTATTGATAGCCACATCAAGGTCGCCATCCTTGTCATAATCGGCCACTGCACTACCGCGTGCTAGCAAGTTTTCTACATCGCGCA
>DAOTWU010000477.1:0-6862 GCA_034435735.1 Anaerolineae bacterium
ACCCGTATCCGCGCTCTTTAAGCATGGGGCGCTGCATCCCCGATTTGGCGATGACTACATTGTGATTTATGGCGAAAACGGCGCTATTGCCATGACGGGCTGCTATGGCCAGGGCGATTTGTTTATTCACGCCCCTGAAGTAGGGTGGAAAAAGCAACCTGTTCCACCACACATAACCAATCAACTGCCGCCCATTGAGGATGATACCCAACGCAATTGGACGGTGCTCATGCAAGCATTCATCGCCGATATTCGCGGCTTGCCACACCAGCCCTACCAAACATTTGCTGATGGCTGGCGCTATCAAGACATCATTGACCATATTCGAGACGGCGCGGTCTGGCATAAAGCAAAAATATGACGCTATAGCGTTCGTTCTAATAATCGCATGTAAAATACTGCCCCCTCCCTCAACAGGTGGGCGTTAATTATCCCTATATATAAGGAAGAAACCTATGCTCTACCTTCTCGCGTTAATTCACTTTTTACGTTTTGGCGGTTATACGCTATAATCCCCCTCTATGGTTAGCGCATATACGCTGGCATCATTGCCAAACAAAAGGATGTCGCTATGGAGGAGCAAACGCCGGTCGTTCTCGAAGTGCGCGGGCTAACAAAGCGGTTCCCCGGCGTGCTAGCTAACGACCACATCAATCTAAAGTTATACAAGGGCAAAGTGCTTGGTTTGCTTGGCGAAAACGGCGCCGGCAAAAGCACGCTCATGAATATGATTTACGGGTTATATACGCCAGATGAGGGCGAAATCCTCATCAATGGCGAACCTGTCACCATCAACGGGCCAAATGACGCGATTGCCCACGGCATCGGCATGGTACACCAGCACTTCCAGCTGGTTGATGTCCTCACCGTGACCGAGAACGTCATGCTGGGCAACGAAGCCACCAGCGGCCCCTTCTTGCGGCGCGACCTCGCCCGCAAGCGCATTATGGAAATTTCCCAACAATACGGGCTAGAGGTTGACCCCGATGCCCTCATTGCAGATTTGCCCGTCGGCATTCAGCAGCGCGTAGAAATCATCAAAGCGCTTTACCGCGATGCCGACATCCTCATTCTTGATGAGCCGACTGCCGTCCTCACCCCACAGGAGACGCGCGGCCTCTTCGCCATTATGCGCACCCTGCTAGAGCGCGGCGTGAGTATTATTTTTATCTCCCATAAGCTCAAAGAGGTCTTAGAAATCTGCGATAACATCACGGTGTTACGGCGCGGTAAAGTGGTCGGCGATGCTGACCCCAAAACCGCCACCGAGCAAACCCTCGCCTCAATGATGGTCGGGCGTGATGTGCTCTTAGAGGTGGAAAAAACGCCCGCAAAACCCAGCGAAATTGTCCTCGAAGTGCGCGATTTGCACGCACTAGATGACCGCGGCCTGCCCGCTGTAGAGGGGCTATCGCTAGAAGTGCGCGAGGGCGAAATTTTGGGCATCGCTGGCGTACAGGGCAACGGCCAAACTGAGCTTGTCGAAGCCATCACTGGCCTACGAGAAGCCGAACGTGGCGAGATTGTCATTTTGGGGCAAGACCTCACCAACGCCCCACCCCGCCGCATCACCGAAACGGGCGTCTCCCATGTGCCAGAAGACCGCCAAAAGAACGGTATGGTCGCCTCGTTCACTGTCGCCCAAAACCTCGTTTTGCAAACCTACTACCAGCCCCCCTTCTCCCGCGGTATCATCATCAACGATGACGCCATCAACGAAAATGCCGAACGCCTCGTAGAGCAATACGACATTCGCACGCCCAGCATTTTCGCCGCAGCGAAAGGGCTATCTGGTGGTAACCAGCAAAAAATGATTGTCGCGCGCGAGTTCTCTCGTCCAGTGAAGCTGCTCATCGTCGCCCAGCCAACGCGCGGCCTCGATGTCGGTTCGATTGAGTACATTCATAAGCAAATTGTCCGCATGCGCGACAATGGCACGGCAGTTTTATTGGTCAGTACCGAATTAGACGAAATTTTGAGCCTCTCCGACCGTGTGGCCGTCATGTTTGACGGTAAAATCATCGATATTCTGCCCATCGAAAAGGCCGACCGCGATACCGTCGGCTTGCGCATGGCAGGCATTACTGATGACGCACGCCCCAATCAGGAAAGGGCAGCCCAGCTATGAGCGATTCAAGTCCCGCAGTCAACAATCTCTTCAACGGCGAACCACCACGCGGGCCTGGCTTTTTCGCCCCTGTTGCGCGCCTGTGGTTGCGTATTTCGCCGAAACTCGTCCCCTTATTGGCGGTCATCACCGCGTTTCTCGTCGGCATCCCCTTCATGCTGCTCACCGGTGGCGGCCTCAATACCGCCGGCAGCGCCTATAGCGCCCTGATTGAGGGTGTTGTCGGGCTGGCGATTAACGACGTGGCGCAAGTGAGTGATTTCGCCGTTTTGCAGGAATATGCCAACTTCACCGAAATTGACACCTCTCGCCTCTCCCGTCAGGCGCGGCCTTTCTTGCGCGTGGCGAACATTGGCGCGGAGAACTTGCGTGAATATGGCCCCTTCCTCGCTGAACATCCCGAACTCGATAACGATACCATCGAAGCACTGGCGGAAAACATCGCGGTTATTCGTCAAGTGGGCATTACCGCCCTACGAGAGGCTGGCCCCATCCTGCAAACGCTTGAGGATAGCGAACTTTCGCGCTCAGAAATCCGCGATATTGCCGACCTAGTGGCCACAGCGGAAGAGCTGGGCGAAGACCCCTTCGCTATTTACGAGACGACGCCGCTGCCGTCCATTCTGGAAGGCGTTGACGCCAACACCGCAGTAAATGCCATGCGCCTCATCCACGCCGAAGGCTTTGTGACGCTATTACGGGCATCCGAATCGTTGGAGCAACTGGACGCGCTGGGGATTGAGCCAGTCAGCTATGAGGCCGACCTCATCACCCGCATTGCCGAAGCCAATCCCAACGATGTGCGCCGCGCTGTCGACACTTTGGCCGAACTGGACGCCGCTGGCATCACCGACGCCAATGGGCTGGCGCTACAGTTTGGCATGGTGGGCAAGCTCTATGAAGCGCGCCCCTTCACCGCCTTCCGCGAGCAATTTAGCGACCTTCCCGACCCTGCCGAGTACGTCGCTGATTACGACGGCCAAGACCCGTTTGCCATTCTCGGCCAACAGTTCAGTTTGTTGCGCGCGGGCGAACGTGAAGGCGTCGATTATGCGCTGGCGGTACTAGAGCAATACATGCTCGACCTCAACAGCCCGCAGGTGGATACATTCATCGCCATCAGCGAAGGCAAAGGCTACCTCACCGCGCCAACGGTCAATCAGGCGCTCAGTGAAGAGCTGGATGACGTACTCGCCCAGCATTTGGTGATTAAACGCCCAGACCAGAACCTCGTGCTCATTCACGAAGACCATGGCGACGCCCTGATTGGCACGGCTTCCGATGTGCAAGACTTGCCCATTCATTACCTGCATCTGGGCAATAAAGTGCTGCTGTTCTTCCCCTCACTGCTAGAGGATACTATCGTCAACAGTATCCGCTTCATCATCGCGGGGCTGGCGGTGGCGCTGGGCTTCAAGGCTGGTCTATTCAACATCGGCGCGGAAGGGCAAATTTATGCTGGCGCCATTCTCGCCGTATTCGTCGGCTTCGCCGAACCCTTCACTGCCCTGCCTGGCGTACTGCATATCTTGCTGATTGTCGTCGTCGGCATCATCGGCGGCTTCTTATGGGGGGCGATACCTGGCATACTCAAGGCCTTCACAGGCGCGCATGAGGTCATTGTCACCATCATGCTCAACTTTGTGGCCATCCGTCTGGTTGATTGGCTCATCAAGGCCAAAGACCCCTATCTGATGGGCGACCCCAATTCCAGCGTGCCCAAAACGCCGGAAATTGCCCATAGTGCCGAACTTCCAATTTTAAGCCAACTGCCCTTCTGGTTCTATCTCTTCATCGCCGCGTTGGTGGTGGGCTATCTCTTATGGATACGCCGTGACCGCCTGCAACGCCTGACCACTGGTGAAGTCGTCCGCATTTTCTTCTATGGCGTCATTGTGCTGGTCAGCGGCCTGCTGCTCTCGTGGATTACCGTCCGCGACCGCTTGCATATGGGCTTCATCTTCATGCTCATCGCAGTATGGTTCACCGAATGGTTCTTAGATAGGACGACGCTAGGCTTTGAATTGCGCACAGTAGGCGCGAACCCCAACGCCGCAAAATATGCCGGTATGAGCGTGCGGCGCAACATCATTCTGGCGATGGCGCTCAGCGGCGCGCTGGCTGGTTTGGCTGGCCTTATCGAAGTGAGCGGCAAGCAGCACAATCTGTTGCCTGGCTTCTTCGGTGGCGCTGGTTTCGATGCTATCGCTGTCGCCTTGATTGCCCGCACCAACCCGCGCGGCATGATATGGGCGGGGTTATTATGGGGCGGCCTGCTGAGTGGCGCTGGCCTGATGCAAATTCGCGCCGATATTCCTATCGACCTCATCAAGGTCATTCAGGCGGTGATTATCATGTTCATCTCCGCTGACCAGATTATTCGCTTCCTGTATCGCATCCCCGAAAGCGACGAAGAGAAACTCGTTTTCACGACGGGATGGGGCAGTTAACAGGGTGGACTAACAATGATGCGAATGAATTCTCAGATAAGAAACCTGTTGCTGATTGTAGGTGGCGGGCTGGGGTTGGCGGCGCTGTTGCTTTTCCCCTTCGCCACACTAGAGGGCGCGGGCACGTTGACGGCGATTCAGTTCTTCAGCACCCCGCAATACACCATTTTCCAATTGCTTTCACTCAGCTTGCTGGGCTATGGTGTCGCGTTTGTCTTAGGTATTTGGGGCTTGCTCCATCCTGAACGTGGGCTGACAGTTTCGTTCACGGGGTTTGGCATGGGGTTATTCGCTGTCAGTAGCTATGCGATTCACCTGTTCAACACCAGTGCCAAACTCCCGCCCAATATGGTGCAACTGGAGATTGGTTTTTGGCTGGGTCTGGTGGCGGCGCTTCTGCTCCTCGCCCAAAATATTTTAGGCGGCGTGTTCCGAGAAGGCTTCGCCCTGCTCCGCACTGTGCGCCTGCGCCGTATGACCGTGATTAGCCTGATTGTCATCTTCATGGGGCTATTCATCTTCGAAACGGCGGTCATCAAAGCGGAATATTACACCACCGCCACCACAACCATCCTGACGCTAGAGCCGGGCGCAGCGGAAAATGTGGCGCATATCACCATTCAAACGCTGCCCTTCCTGCGGGTGATGAGCGCGCTCTTCATCTTCGTAGGTATTGGCGCGCTGTTAGCCCCGCAACGCATCCGCCGTTTGGCCAATGTTGGCTTGCTAGTGGTTGGCCTGCTCATCATCCCCACCATTTTGGTGGCGGCGGCGGCGGGCGACCGCACCAACATCACCACCATGCTCAGTGAGAGCTTCCGATTGGCGACGCCTATCGCCATTGGCGCGATGGCTGGCCTGTGGTGTGAGCGTAGTGGCGTCATCAATATCGCTATCGAGGGCATGATGCTCAACGCGGCGGCGATGGGGTTCGTCACGCTCTTCTACCTTAACCCCGTCATCCCCGACCAAGTGGGTTTTGTCATGCTGTTGGCGGTTGGCGTGGCCATCCTCACCGGCGGCATCACCGCCCTACTCCATGCCTGGCTGTCGATTACCTTCCGCACTGACCAAATCGTCAGCGGCACGGTGATTAACATCATGGCCGTTGGCATCACCAGCTTCATCCGCCGCGAATACCTGCTCTCCACTGAAGCTGGTATCACCCGCCTGCCGAATGTGCGCATCCCAATTTTGGCCGATATTCCAGTGCTTGGCGATGCGTTCTTCAATAAGCAGCCGATTTTCTATAGCATGTTCTTCGTCATCCTGCTGACGCATATCATCATCTTCCACACCCGTTGGGGCTTGCGCACCCGCGCCGTCGGTGAGCACCCACACGCAGCTGATACGCTCGGCATCAACGTCAACCGCACCCGTTGGATTAACGTATTCATCGGCGGGCTGATTGCGGGCTTGGCCGGCGCGTGGTTCTCCCTAGAGGCGACTGGGCGCTTCAATGATGGCATGACGCGCGGCGCGGGCTTCATCGCGTTGGCAGCGCTCATCTTCGGTAAGTGGACGCCTGTTGGGGCATTTGGTGGCGCGCTCTTGTTCGGCTTCTCGGATGCGCTGGGAACGCGCCTGCAATCGTTGGATGTGCCTTTGCCGGTGCAATTCTTGCAGATGGTGCCGTTTGTGGTGACGATTATCGTCCTCGCTGGCCTCATTGGGCGCGCCTTCCCACCGAAAGCAAGCGGCCAACCCTACGTCAAAGAGTAGGCGGCGGCCACACGCATCATGACACACAGACAGGCAGCGGCAACCCGTTGCCTGTTTTTCATTTACCCATAAATTGCATATTATCTTAATAGGGTTTAGTATTAGAACCAACACACCCGTTTGCGCAAAAATAAGGCAGGTTCTATGGTTGATACGCTAGTGACCACAGGGTGCTTCTCGCTGTTAAAAACACCTCGCTCATCCGCCAGATGATAGGGGATAGAAACATATTGGCCATTAGCAGGAGAATAAATGGTGAGAAGAAATAGGATATTCTTTTAATCAATTGGTTCAAATTGGGTGTTTGCCAGTAAGAGGATAAAATGCACATCTGGAAGCAATTGCTAAAAAC
The DNA here is from genome assembly GCA_034435735.1 of Anaerolineae bacterium. Taxonomy (GTDB): domain Bacteria; phylum Chloroflexota; class Anaerolineae; order Aggregatilineales; family Phototrophicaceae; genus S146-30. The sequence continues at coordinate 6,653 of DAOTWU010000477.1, forward strand.
CTATCTTGTCTATGGCGCATTGTTGGGGCTGTTGTTTGGCGGAATATATTTTTACATCCAATTTTTCATCATGGCTTTATTATATTGGGGAGGAACACTTCCACCCATCTTGGGGGTTGCTTACATGATTTTCGCGAGTGTTGGTCAAATTATCACGATTACAGTGGAATATTTACCACTCACTTTAACATTGGGTGTCATCATTGGAGC
>DAOTWU010000478.1:0-8957 GCA_034435735.1 Anaerolineae bacterium
GGGCGGCATATACACCTTTTCACATTAATATCTAAACAAACAAACTAACAAAGATAATTCATCTTTAATTATTTACGCGCGCATATTATGACATAATATATACACCGGCACATTTTAGTTTGAAATACAAACCCTATGGGCATTTTAATTGATTGGGTAGATGAGAACCAGACAGCGTTACAATATACGCTATCGGGCGAATGGACATGGGAGGAGCTTGAAGCCGCCATTCAACGCGCAACAGAACTATTAGATAGCAGCACAAAACCCGTTTACGTCATTATCGATATGCGCCGCTGTCCGATGTTACCATTTTTCCACTTACAAAATTTACGCACTATAGCCAACGCACCAACCACCAATCACCCTAATAACAAAGGTTTTTTGGTTGTGGGTGCAAACCGGTTTATTCGCTCTGTGACAAAAATTTTCCAGCAATATTTTCCCGATGCCTTCTCCCGTTATACGGTTCTCCAAAGCTCTGATGAACTTTCCTGTTATTTGAACACTGAAGACATTAGTTCATCACAGTAACGGTCATCCCATTTTGAGAGAGCGCATCGTGCAGGGCATCCCATTGCCCGTCTCGCACAATAGCCGCCATTGCCCCCAACCGCGCGCCCATAAAACGGCGCAGAGCTGGTGTGTTATAAATGAAATCCAACGTTTCGGGCGTTGTAGTGCGGAGGATAAGTGCTCGTTCCACTGAAACTGTGCGGGCATCATCACCCGCACCAATCTCTAACAGACGCGCTATCGAAGCAGGCAAGGGGTTGCCACCAGGTAAGCGCTGGACAAATGCGCCAATATGGGCGGGCGTAATCCCCTGCTCATCGGCACGCTTCAAACTTTCGGCGTCCAGACGGTAAATATACGGGTCGCCATCTAATGTGGCGGGTTGTTGCCATGTGGTAAAGCGGGCGAGTTGGAAGCGGTCTAAGCGGGATGTTTTTCGGGAAGCAGTCATCATGCCATCAGGTAACACGCGAATCGACTCATCTTGCTCTGGTGGATTAGGCCACGCGCCCCTAGCAACCAAAGCCCGCCCATAGGCCGTTAAGCGAACGGCATCATCTGATGTATCGGTTAAACCGAGCCAGTGCATTGGCCCCATCAAGTAAAATTCCACAAGTGCACCCTCTACAGCATCCCAGCTTTCGAAACCACTGAGATATTCATCCTCATCATTGCGGATATACCAACTGTTGTAATCGCCACCGGGGCGCTGAAAATCAGGGTTTTCCTCTTTTAAGGTAATGATGAAATCATCTAAAGACCACCAGTGCTCTAAGGGCACAACATCCTGCATAAATTCCAATACAGCGGTGCGCGCCAGCACTGGATCATACGGCCAGCCATTTTCAGGATATAGCCCCGGCACATACCACAAATCGCGGTAGGAATCGCTCTCTCGCCAAGCATTCGCCAGCGCCTGCACTTGCTGTGAGCGCGTTAAAGAGAGCCAACGACGCACCCCATTCCGCAAGGGCATCAGCCGTCTATCCACAACTTCGATTAACTCGCCCTGCAAGCCCAGATGAATCATGAACTCTAAGCGCCCTTCATCTGGTACAAGAAAATGCTGCAAGAGTGTGGCGACGTGCTCATCCCCCATATGTAACGCGCCTTCTTCGGCGGCTTTGCGTAATGGTGGGCGGTGAATGCGTAAATAAGCCAACAAGGTCACCATATCATCGACAAGAGAGGTATCGGCGGCGGCTACATTTTCAGTAGGCTCGACAGGCTCTAGGCGCAGGTGCTCATCGTCATGGATTTCAGCCACATCCTCTAAATGATCATAGGCCGTTTTGTGGCTAGGCAAGGCAGGAATTAAATCTGAGGGGACATAAATAACGGGCTGCGGCACACCATGAGACATGACAAATTCTTCGGCAATGAGGCCATAATAATAAAGTGCTTCGGCGGCGGATTGCGGCTTTTTGTGGGGCTGCTCACGTTCAATGCGCCCCGCGCCCATTTTACGAAATTCGCCAAACATACGTTTGAACATGGGGGCTGCCATGGTGCTGTTGGCGCTGCTGAGCACGGTTTGCATCGCACCACGCTGCTCATCGGTGAGCTTTTCCCAAATGCGCGCGGCATTCTCTGGCTGGGTCATCGCATCTAACAAGGCATCTATCAATTGCTCTGGGCGGGGGTATTGTTCTGTATTCACATCCCAAACTTCTGCCAACACAGGTAACATACCTTTATCAAGATTTTCTAATGTATGTCGTAAATCGCGCATCATACACCGCCATTTTTTGTATTATTACATTATTGCATTCAATATAGCACGAGTTTCATCTCTGCGGAAAACGTCAGAAATATCGCCATATTGCCATCATGTTAGAAAATTAAAACACTTGTTCTGTATTGGGCATATTTGACAATCGAACTACTGTTCGCTTATAATTAGAACAATCATTCGATTGTTAAGAGGATTATACGCTATGAGCCCCAAAAAGCCCTATAACAAATTAAGCAAGCGGCAGCAGGCTATTTTGCAATATGTCAAGCAATTCATTGAGAAAAACGGCTTCCCGCCAACCATTCGTGAAATTGGCAGCCAAATCGGTGTCGCTTCCACCTCAGTGGTGAACTATAACCTGAACAAACTGGTCGATGCTGGTTATTTAGAGCGGTCTGACCGTGTTTCTCGCGGTATACGGCTGGTCACAGATATTCCCGCCCGCAAGAAGACAATCAAACCAGCGCAGCAAATTGTAGCAGTTCCCTATTATGGGCGGATTGTTGCCGGCGAACCCATTCCAGTTGATGCCTATGATGACCCCGAAAAAGCCATCGAAGTGACGCCAGATATTTTAAGCGGCATAGACCCCAGCGAAGTTTTTGCGCTAGAAGTACAGGGCGATTCGATGATTGACGCTATGATTAGCGATGGCGACATCATCCTGTTACGGCGGCAGGAAACCGCGCGCAATGGTGATATGGTGGCGGTTTGGTTGACAGCACGCGGTGAAACCACGCTCAAATACTTCTATTTAGAAGATGGGCGCATTCGCCTACAACCTGCGCACCCCACAATGGAGCCGATTTACGTCTCTCCCGATGAATGCCAAATACAGGGGAAAATTATCTCCGTAATCCGCCGCTTACACTAAGCACATAACGGGCACAGTGACGAATGACTGTGCCCATTTTGCTCATTTTGGTTTTAGTCTAAAGCCGCCACTGCTTCTATTTCTACACGCCCGCCAAGTGGCAAGTTCGCTACTTCCACAGCAGAACGGGCGGGGAAATTTTCGGTGAAGTAGGTGGCATAAACTTCGTTCATGGCGGCGAAGTCGTTAATATCTGCCAAAAACACGGTCACCTTAACCACTTTATCCAAGCTTGAACCAGCAGCTTCTAAAATTGCCTTGAGATTTTCCAGCGCTTGGCGTGTCTGCGATTGTACATCATCACCAGCGAATTGTTTTGTCTGGGGCACAACACCAAGCTGGCCAGCACTAAAAACAAAGCCGTTAGCAATCACCGCTTGTGAATAAGGGCCAATGGCGGCGGGGGCATTTTCTGTACTGACAATTTGCTTACTCATGAACACACTCCTTTAATGGCAACGAAAAAGGATACCCCATTGTAACGCAACTCGCCGACGACAGGGCTATAATGGGCATATTGTGAATGGTAAAACGCGCTAGGATGATTGATTTTTATGGCGAAAACACGCACAAAATACGTTTGCAATAACTGTGGGCGGCAAACGCCGCGTTATATGGGGCGTTGCCCACAATGTGGCGAATTTAATACGATGGAAGAGGTGGTTGAAGAGGTCACCCGTCGCAGCGCCAAACAAGACCGTACCCCACCCGCGAGTGTGCGCGCCCGCCCCCAACGCCTCCATGAGGTGAGCCACGAGGTAGGAGAGCGCTTATTCGTACCAGTGGAAGAGTTCAGCCGCGTGTTAGGTGGCGGGTTAGTCCCTGGCAGCATCATTCTATTGGGCGGCGAACCAGGTATAGGCAAAAGCACTCTCACGCTACAATTGAGCGATATGCTAGCGCAAAGCATTGGGCCAGTGCTTTATGTCAGCGGTGAAGAGAGCGCCCAGCAAATCAAAATGCGTGCTGACCGCCTTGGCCTACAAGCGGAAAACCTCTTCCTGTTAACCGAAACCAACTTAGAAAACATCTTCGAAGCGGTGAGCGATGTAAATCCCCGCGTGCTCATCGTGGACTCTATTCAAACCACCTATAGCCCCAATCTAGAATCCTCGCCAGGCCTCGTCTCTCAAGTGCGAGAGTGTGCCAGCCGCCTGCAAGGGTTAGCCAAATCAAGCGGCATCAGCGTATTCCTCATCGGCCATGTAACCAAAGATGGGCAAATTGCGGGGCCGCGTGTTCTAGAGCACATTGTTGATACAGTGCTCTACCTAGAAGGCGACCCGTTCCATGCCTATCGCCTGTTGCGCAGTGTCAAAAACCGCTTTGGCGCGACTAGCGAGGTCGGTGTTTTTGAAATGCAGGCACAGGGTATGGTAGAAGTGCCGAATCCCTCAGAGGCATTTCTAGCCGAACGGGTAGTGAACGCGCCAGGCTCTGCCATTGCGGTCACCATGGAAGGCACACGCCCGCTATTGGTAGAAATACAGGCGTTGACCAGCCCGACATCTTTCGGCAATCCGCGCCGCACGCCGAATGGCGTCGATATGAACCGCCTGTTACTAGTGAGTGCGGTGCTCAGTAAGCGCGTTGGGCTACGGCTACACGAGCAAGATATTTTCGTGAATGTCGTCGGCGGGCTAAAAGTGACCGAGCCTGCTACCGATTTAGCGATGGCGATGGCACTAGCATCTAGCTATTTTGAGCGGGTGCTGGCGGCAGATTTGGCGATTGTTGGCGAAATTGGCCTCAGTGGGGAGTTACGTACCGCCAGCCAGTTATCTATGCGATTAAATGAGGCGGCAAAAATCGGCTTCAAGCGCGTGCTCATCCCTAAAACACGGCGCAAGATAGCCGACGTGCCGCCTAATTTACAACTGTTGCAGGCGCGCAATATCGCCGAAGCGCTTAAATTGGCGCTGCCTGATTAACTATCACGTTGCATACGCTGGCGCAGGGCAATCTGCACCTGCTCCAGCAAAGTTTTACCCGAAACACTATAGCGATGGAGCACCTGTGCCAGGTTTTCATAAAGCACTTCACGGTCTTCGTCACCTAAGGTTTCTTCAGTAAGGAAGATAACAGGCGTATCACCGATTTCTGGTTGTTCACGCAGCCACCCTAATAACTCAAAGGCGGAAACATCGGAAAGCGCCACATCAAGAATGATGAGAGATGCACGCTGATTTTTCAGCCATTTTAAGCCAGAAGCGCCATCGGGCACAGCTTCCACAGGATAGCCAGCATTGCGCAGCAAGTTTTCCAGGCGGTCGCGGTCTTTGTCATTGTCTTCTACCACTAAAATCGGTTGGGAAGGCACAATACTAACCTGCCGCGCCAGCGAATCTAATAGTTGCTCGCGGGTGATGGGCTTCACCATATAGTCCGCCGCACCGAGATAAAAACCAGTGGTGCGCTTCTCTACAATAGAGAGGACAATCACCGGTATGGAGGCGGTCTCTCGCGTTTGCTTGAGCTTTTGCAACAGTTCCCAACCATCCATCTGCGGCATCATGATGTCGGTGATGATGGCGGCGGGCTGTAGAGTTTTGGCCAACTCTACGACCTGTGTGGACTGTTGAACCGTAATCACCTGATAGGTCTCTTCACCGAGATAATCCTTGACCAGCTGCAATGCAGCAGGGTCATCATCCACCACCAAAACGATGGGGCGCTCGTCATCTTCTACCACGACTTCCGTTATTTGGGTGGTCACTTTATCATCGTGCGAGGGCAATAACACGTGGAAGGTGCTACCCTGCCCCAGTTCGCTTTCTACCCAGATATAGCCATGATGCAACTCAACAAGCTGGCGTGTAATGGCTAACCCAAGGCCAGTACCCTCAAATTCGCGCACGCTGGACATATCAACCTGACGGAAAGAATCAAAAATTACATCCTGATCATCCGCACTAATACCAATGCCCGTATCTTGAATGGCAATATGTACCCATGACTGTTGGGGCACATTGAAGCGTGGTGGAATTATCGTACCATCCTCTAGCTGGTCGCCGCGCACCTTAGATACATGTGCTTTGAGGTGGATGCCGCCCTCTTTGGTGAATTTAACCGCATTCCCCAACAAGTTCAGCAAAATTTGCCGTATACGGCGGTAGTCAGCATTAATTAGCGGGATTTCCTTAGCGACATCTGTGGTGAATTCCAGCGATTTTTGGCGCGCCTGTGGAATAATATCCACGCTGGCGGTCTCTATCACGTCGCGTATATCCACAGGTTCAATCTGCAATTCCAGATGACCTGATTCAATGCGTGATAGGTCGAGCACATCATTAATAAGTTCTAGCAGATGCTGGCCATTGACGTGAACGCGCGTGATACGGTCGGCTTGTGTATCGCTAATTTCGCCATAGATACCACTGAGCAACATTTCACTATACCCGATGATGGCATTCAACGGGGTGCGTAACTCGTGGCTCATATTAGCGAGGAATTCGCTCTTCAGGCGGTTAGCCTGTACCGCCTGTTCATAGAGGTCGGCATTGGCCACTGCCATGGCAACCTGCTGCACAATGGTCATCATGGCTTCCATATCCGCTTCAGAGAAAATGCGTTCAGGGTCGGTGCTATCAATACCAACACTGCCAATAACGCGGTCACGGGCAATAAGTGGTGCGAACAAGGATGATTTAGCGCCAACAAGCTCTAGCGCGCGCCGCGATGTTTCTGGCACAGTGGGGTCATTCACGCGAACGGCATGGGGGCGATTCGTGCGGACAAGCTGGTCGAAAATTGGGTTATCAATTAATTGAACACGGACACCAACCGCACCAGTTGAAGGATATTCGGCCACGAGTTTGCCATCACCGCGATGCGGGTCTAATAACAAAATACCACAGTGATTGACTTCAAATAATTCGACGAGGAGTTGGGCCGCGCTTTGCAAGACTGTTGAACTATCTAGCGAAGCGCTCACCACATTAGAAATGCGGTGCATAGATGCCAAACGGCGGGCGCGTTCGCGGCTCTCTTGCAGGCTAATCTCTACCTGCTGGTAGAGGCGCATATTTTGCAAAGCCAAAGAAATCTGGGCGGCTATCGTCGTGAGCAGTTCAGCATCATGCTGGCCATAGGCATAAGGTTGGCGATTTTGCACATTGAGCAAACCGATTATCTCGCCATCGCGGTTTTTCAATGGCACACCCAACCATGTACGGGCATTATCCCCCTTACCAATGACCTGCGGTTCAATCCCCAACTCTTTTAGCATCTCTTGCTGTTGGTCAATGTCATGGATGAAGAGCAATTTACCGCTTTCAATGACATAGCACGAAAGTCCCGCTAGCGGCAATGTGTCAATGGAAGTCCACTTGCCTTCTTCTAGTACAAGAGGCGCACGCAGCGATTGTGTCTCTTTATCATAAAGGGCGAAGAACATGGCCGAGACATTGAGCAACTCGTTGATTTTATTGAAGATGGGTCGCCATATGGCCTCTGAGCCGAATTTTTCCGCCAGAATAAGGCTAATTTCATTAATGGCGGCCAACTCTTGCACGCGGCGGCTCATACTATGGAAAAGTTCGGCGTTTTCGATAGCAACAGCCGCGCCACCTGCCAATGTAAGCACCACTTGCAAATCGTTCTCACTGAAAGCATATTCGCGGTCAGCTTCAATGCAGATAACGCCGATAATGCGGTCTTTCACCATCATCGGGATGCCAAGTAACGATACAGGCAATGGCGCATCTGGCTTAAAATCAAGCATGGCCGCGCGCTCTTTTTCCGTGCGCCAAACAAAGGGGATTTCCTGGTGAATAATACGGGCGATAATGTCCTTTTCAGGGTCAAATCCTGTGATGATGTCTTTCATGCCATCCTGTGAGAATACACGGCGGCGGATGCGTTTTTGCTCTGCGCTATAGGTAGCGAACACTAGACGGTCTGGCTGCTGCAAGCGATTGAGGGCACTATAAATACGGGCAGCTAATTCGCTGATGTCTAGTGTTGCATTGAGCGACAGACTAATTTCAGTCAGTGCAGACATATCGCGGGCACGGGCATGAATCTCTTCAAAGAGCTGAATGTTATGGATAGCCACCGCCAACTGGTCAGCAATACTCTGCACCATTTCAACATCATCATCGGTAAATGTATTCTTACGGCGCGTTTGAATGTTCAATGTGCCGACGGGTCTATCGCCCGCTTTGAGCGGAATGACAAGCTCTGCACCTATATTGGGCAAAAACTTGCTGGGCAAAAAGCGCTTGTCTTTACTCACATCGTTAACCACAAGGGTTGTCCGATTTTGCAATGCCCAACGGCTTAAACTCTCCTGTGAGAGTGGTAAATAACGGTCTGGCATTTCATCTACTGAAATAACGCCCCTTGACGTATAGACCAATGCGCACTCTAAGGCATCAAACTCGTCATTGAGTAGCTGAACAAGCACCACATCATAATCAAAATGTGAGCTAATCAGTCTGGCGACTTCTTCTAGCAAGCCATCCAAATCATTATGATCAATCATGGCTTTAGAGACGCTAGCAGCAACGCCCAAACGCGCGGTCTGTTGCCCCAAGAGCGTCATCACACGATGCATTTGGCTCACATCGTCGGTGATAACACTATAGGCTTTCAGATTCTCCTCGTTATCGTAAAGGCCAATCATGGCCATACGGGCGTCAAATTGCGTGCCATCCGCTTTAACCTGGACGATATTACTCTGCCACCCTTCCTGCTGGCTAGTAGGCAGAATAACATCCTCTAACAAGGGGCGATCTTCCTCAAGAAAACGGTCTTCAAGATGGGCGGCTTGGTCAGCACTATAGCCGAAAAGCGCGTTCCATGCCTTATTGCGATAAACGACATTCCCCT
>DAOTWU010000479.1:0-2055 GCA_034435735.1 Anaerolineae bacterium
GGATAAACCAGCCAACTGTCCTTATTTTAGAAGACTTGCAATGGACACATGAGAGCTTAGAGGCGCTCAAGGTGATTTTGCCCTTAGTGCATAATTTGCCATTACTCATCATTGGTACTTATCGTAACGACGAAACGCCAGACCTCCCCGATAAGCTACCCGATATGGAACTCATGACACTAGAGCGTTTGAGTAAATCGCATATCACTGCATTAAGCGCCGCGATGCTTGGCGAAGCGGGTAGCCAATCACAAGTGGTGGATTTGCTGTATCGGGAAACAGAGGGGAATGTCTTTTTCATCATTGAAGTAGTGCGGGCGCTGGCAGAAAGTGCGGGAAGCCTTTCCAATATTGGTTTTGTCACTTTACCGGAGCATATCACCACCGGTGGCGTCAAGGAAATTATTGAATCGCGGTTGAAACATGTGCCAGAGCAATTAAAACTATTCCTCAAGTTGGCAGCCATTGCTGGACGGAGGATTGACCCCGTCATCATGAAAGCGCTGATTGCCCAAAATGAAACCGCGCGCCACACAGTAGCCACCACATTATTAAACGACCCATCTGCCACGCCGCAGGCCATATTGGATTATATGTTTCTCGTTTGCTCGAATGCTGCTGTCTTTTCGGCACAGGAAGACACATGGTCATTTGCCCATGACAAGCTACGAGAAGCGGTATTAGGGCGCATTCCTCCAGAAGAAAAGCCCCCACTCTATCGCCAAGTAGCGGAAACGATTGAACAGGTACATAGCGACGATTTAGAGCCATGGGCGGTCATGCTGGCGCAATACTGGGCAGAAGCCGATGACCAGCGAAAAGAAGCCCATTACACGTTTATTGCAGCAGAAAAAATTGCTGAAATTGGCGTTTTATCGCTAGCGCGGCAACTATTCCAGCGCCTGCTGCAAATTCGCGCTTATGAATTTCATGAGAACCCAACATTACAAAAGGGCATCATCATGCACCGTTTGGGAAGCATCTTCCGCCGTATGGGCAATTTCAAACAGGCGCTACAACATGAGATGGAAGCGATAGCTATTTTCGAGCAACTAGATGACCAACATTGGCTGTGTAGCGCCTATGGTGAAATGGGCGATATTTACCTGCGCTATGAGCAAGTTGAGCCAGCAAAAGAATATTTTGAAAAAAGTCTGGCGCTGGCGCGGGCGATAGGTGACCCCAAAACCCTGGGCTTTTCAGTGATGAATTTAGGCAATCTTGCGCAGGTGATTGGCGATGCCGAAGGCTCTTTGCCCTACCGCATTGAGAGCTATAACTTGCTGAAAGAAGCAGGCACACCCGTAGAATTCAGCAAAGCAATCAATAACTTGGCTATCACTTACGATATGATGGGCGATTATGAACGAGCGATTGCCTTGCATGAAGAAGCGCTAGCGATTCGCCGCCAATATAACGACCGCCAGGGGCTAGTCTATACGCTTAATAATCTGGGCATGATTCATTTGGATATGAAGCACTATGAAAAAGCGCGGGAATATCTTCAAGAAGCGCTCAGCTTATCACGCGAACTCAATGCCTATATGGCACAGGCCTATTGTTTAGGCTCAATGTGCGATATTGAGTTCCATACCCACAATTATGCAGCTTGTCGTGATTATGCTGAACAGCTGTTAGCGCTTGCTCTAAGGCATGATATTCCTTATTCCATCCTCAAAGCATATTTGATGCTGGGTGATTTAGCGGTTCAAGAGCGGAATTACATCGCTGCACAGGATTATTATGCACAAGCTTTAGAAATCGCCGACAATGTTCAAAACCAGCCCAGCATTCGGCTGTGTTTGTATAAAATGGCGATAGTTCGGCTTAACCTCAATGACCCAATTACCGCATTAACGATACTCGCCTGCATTGAAGACGGATTTAACGAGCAAAACCGCCCCAGCGATTGGGACATGTATTGGACGCTATCCCACAAGCAAGCTAAAGCAGGCGCAGAAGCAGCAGTTCAAAAAGGAAAAGCTCTGTCTTTAGCGGATACAGTGGCGATGGTGCGCGGCGCGATTTAAGTCCTATAGCAAAGTTTGGCCTTGA
>DAOTWU010000480.1:0-12396 GCA_034435735.1 Anaerolineae bacterium
GTACAGGTCTTCGCCGCCAACAAGCGGGAATTGCTGCTCTACATGGGCCAGTGCTTTATAACGGCAACCTGCAAAGGCCTCTACGTTTTCAGTGATGTCTTTCATCACTGCAGCGGCGCTCAATTTTGGACGGCCTTGTCCCATTGCTTCACCGATACGCTGCAAAATTTGCCATGCCGGTAATGCTTCGCCAACTGGCCCTTGTGCAGTGTAAAAGCGTTGGACACGGCGTTCACCGCTGGTGTAAGAGCCGTCACGCTCGGCAAAGCTCTGAATGGGCAGAACTGCTGCTGCTTTAGCAGAAAGGTCATCCGCAAATAGCCCAAGTTGGATGACAGTTTCCACTTGGTCAATCCATTCAGCCACAGCGGGATCATCGTACATAATGTCCGCTTGACCAACGATGAGCACCTTCGGCGGGTTCGCGGCAATATCCTGTGTCGCTTCTGGTGTGAAGCCCAGATAATACTGCCCCATGGCATTTGGCCCGTTGGTCACGGCGATTAGGCCGTTATTCGGGCGACCAACATGGTCTGTTTCAATCAGGAAATTGGCCGCAGCTTGTAACAGGGCTTTGCTGCCTTCCAGTGTCAGGCCTTCTGCCCCGGCGAAAATAACCAGATTTTCCGCTTTAGCCAGTTTGTCAGCAATTTCTGGATGTTCTTTCTTGAGGTTGGCCATCGTATGCGCCGCCATACCGGGGGCATAACGGATAGCATCGCCTTGCACAGGTTTCATCTTTTGTGTCAGGCGATAGGGTTCTACGGCAAATTCCTCAAGGCGGGTGCCGCGTGCGTTGGCCACAACCAAGTAAGCCCCACGGTCTTGCGCTTGCTTGACGCGCAAACGCCAGATGGGTTCTTCTTCCTCAAGGTCGCTGGCAATCACTAAAATAGCATCACCTGCGCCAAGGTCACTCAAGTTTGTGCCTGTTGCAACGCCGACCTGCGCTACATGCTCTAATCCGCCAAAATTGGGCGGCCAGGCGCCTAAACGCTCTCCGCCAGCGGATTCTACTAATTTGCGCAGCGCCCACAGGTCTTCATTACTCATGCCGCTGCCAGCAATCGCCGCAACGTCGCCACCGGCAGCTTGCAATAGCTCAGCCACACGCTTAAGCGCTTCTGACCACACTGTTTCAGTGAGTTGCCCGCTGCTATTACGCACCATAGGTGCTTGCAGTCGGTTTTCAGCGCGGGTGAAGTGATGGCCGAAGCGGGTTTTATCATGAATCCAGATTTCGTTAACCCACTCATTTTGACGCGGCATCACACGCTTGATGATAGCGCGTCCGTTATAAGCGCGGTCAAGGCGTGTGCTCAGGCTGATATTTGCCCCGGCAGGGCCGTAAGGGTCAATGCTGGGCACTTCTGTCAATTCCCAAGGACGCGCTCCAAAGCGAAAGTCTGCGGTTGTCAGTGCGCCAACTGGGCAAATATCAGTGGTATTGCCGGAGAAGTATGTATCAAAACCGGGGTCGCTATTAGTGATAATCTGCAAGCGGCGCCCACGTTCATGGAACGCCAACACGTCATCGCCAACAACTTCCGCCTGGAAGCGGATACAGCGGGCACATTGAATGCAGCGCTCTTCATCGAGGAAAATCAAATCGCCAAGCGGCACATGCTTATCTAAGTGCTGCTTGTCTTCAAACTGCATACGGCTTGTGCCTGGACCATAGCCCATGGTCAAGTTCTGTAATGGACATTCGCCGCCCTTATCGCAGATGGGGCAGTCTAGCGGGTGGCTAGTCAGTAGGAATTCCACCACATTGGTGCGAGCATCTTCAACTTCTTGCCCCTGTGTTTGAATGACCATGCCATCCTGTACCACTTGAGTACAGGCGGTTTGCAATTTGGGGAACCAGCGTACAACTGGCTGGCCTTTATCGTCTAATTCAACCTCACCGGTTTCGCGGTTGCGTTGAATCATCCCCATTTTCACAAGGCACATACGGCACATGCCTGCCGGTTCCATCTTGGGATGGTAGCAGAATACGGGAATGTCGTTATCTGCATAACGCTTTGCCGCATCTACGAGATTCGTCCCGGCGGGTACTTCATATTCTACGTCATCAATGATGATTTTGACGGTATCGGACATGGATTGCCCCTCCACAAGCATCGCGGAATGCTATTCGTCGTCTTCTTCCTCGGCTACGTGTGCCCCATATCCAGCGGCAACAAGCCCAGCCCAAGCGCGGTCTTGTAATATCTGTGCTGTGATGCCAAAGCGCTGGGTGTTTAACTGCTTTTGAGCTAAATTCAGCGCTTGGTTAAAATCTTCGGCAGCCAATGTATAACTACCTTCTTCCAGATAAAGCTCACCGCGCAAGATATAGTTGATTGGCGATTGTGGAAATAGTGAAATGGATTCAGAGAGCATTTTGCGGCGCTCGATGTTGTATGGCTCTTGTGCCGCGCGATGCAACCCAATTGCCTGTAAGATGCGTGCCAACCCTGCCACCTTTTCAGCTTCAGGCTGGTTTTCGCCATTTTCAGGTTGTAGGTTGCCGTGCTCACCCATTTCTATGCTACTCCACCCCACAGGATATGGTGGGAACGTTGCCTATTTAGCAGCCCGCCGGGCTGCCCCTGCTCGCCCTTTTGCGCCGGCACGGGCGGGTTTCTTCGCTTCTTCCGGTTGTTCAACATGCTTATTGAAATCTTCGGGGAAGCGTCCGATAGTGTGAATAATCGGATTGGCGGCAAACTCACCCAGCGCGCATAATGTCACGCCCTGCATGTTTTTGGCCACATTTTCAATTAATTTAACATCTTCAGGCCGCCCCTTGCCGGCAAGGATGCGGTCTAAAACTTTATCAAGCCAATAAGTGCCCTCGCGGCACGGTGTACATTTACCACAGCTCTCATGTTTGAAGAACTTGGTAATTTTTGACGCCACCCATGTCATATCGACAGTGTCGTCCATCACAATAATAGAAGCCGAGCCGAGAATAGTGCCGATTTCCTGCATGTGCTCATATGAAAGCGGCGTATCCAGCACTTCATCGGTTGCGCGTACCACTGGACCAGAACCACCGGATGGCAAAATAGCTTTGAAGCTACGCCCCTCTGGTGGGCCGCCTGCATAGTCAAAAAGCAACTCGCGCAGGGTGACACCCATCGGCAATTCATAGTTGCCGGGGCGTTGTACGTGCCCGCTGACGCAGAAAATTTTCGTGCCAGCGCTTTGCTCTGTACCAATGGCTTTATAGGCGGCTGCGCCATTTACCATAATCCAGGGAACATTGGCGATGGTCTCTACGTTGTTAACCACCGTGGGCTGGTAGTAAAGCCCGCCGCCTTTTTGGGCTGGGAAGGGTGGGCGCACGCGCGGCTGGCCAAGATTGCCCTGCAAACTCTCTAGTAACGCGCTTTCCTCACCGCAGATATAAGCCCCAGCGCCTAGATGGGTGTAGATATTGCAAGACCAGCCAGAACCTTGAATGTTTTCGCCTAACCAGCCTTCTTTATGCAGGCGTTCAATGCACTTATCCAGCTCATGGGCAATATCCCAAAATTCACCGCGCAGGTAAATATAGACGGCGACGGCTTGAATTGCCCAAGCTGCGATGAGCGCGCCTTCCAAAAGCTGGTATGGGTTCTCTTCCATAATCTGGCGGTCTTTGAATGTGCCGGTTTCGCTTTCGTCAGCGTTGACGACAACATATTTAATCGGCTCATCTTGCGGAATGAACCCCCACTTTACACCGGTGGGGAAGCCCGCACCACCACGCCCGCGCAAACCACTGGCTTTCACCTCATCGATGACCGCCGCAGGTTTCATGCCGAGCGCTTTCTTTAATCCCTCAAACCCGCCATTTTTGACGTAAACATCATATTCGCGGATATTTGGGATTTCCTGTGCACGTAACAGTATCGGCTGTTGCGTCATTTTTCGCACTTTCCGTCTTTAACAGGCTGATTACTGTTGCTTGCCATTTTGCGTCTCATTGCGCCATTGCTCCAGCAATTCCTGCATCCGTTCTTTGGTCAGGTTTTCCACATAATGGAAATTACACTGAAGCATCGGCGCTTTGTCGCAGGCGGCCAAACACATTACATGTTCTGCGGTGAACATGCCGTCTTCGGTAGTGCCACCATCTTCAATGCCCAGATGGTCAAGCAACCAGGCATAAAACTCATCAGCGCCTTTAAGCGCACATGGCAAATCGGTGCAAACCTGTAGCCAATAGCGTCCCTTAGGCTTTTCAGAGTACATGGTGTAGAAGCCTGCGATAGATTTCACCTGTGTTGGGTCCATATCGCAAAGCTCAGCAACTTCTTGGACGGCCTCCGGACTGACCCAGCCATAAATTTCTTGTGCTAAGTGCAAAAGCGGCATCACCGCCGAACGCTTATCCGGATATTTAGCAAAATGCGCCTCAATTTGGGCTGCGTACTGTTCATCTTTTAGCGAAGGCATAGGCGTTCCTCTATCGATCACAGTCGCCAAGGACGATGTCTACACTACCAATAATGGCGACCAAATCGGCAATCAAATGCCCCTCAGAAAGAACCGGTAGGGCGCTAATATGCATAAACGATGGTGTTTTAAAATGCACCCGACGCGGTTTATTGCCGCCCGTACCATGTAGGTAGCAACCAATTTCCCCACGTGGGCTTTCAATTGCAGCATATACCTCTTCATCCGGCCCACTGAAGCCTTCTGTCCACAGTTTGAAGTGGTGGATGACAGCTTCCATGCTGCGACCTAGTTCGCTGCGTGGTGGGGGAACGAATTTGCGGTTATTGCTGCGGAATACACCCTTTTTCGGCAGGCCTTTGAGCGCTTGCTGGATAATACGTACGCTCTCGCGCATTTCACGAATACGCACCAAATAGCGGTCGTATACGTCGCCATGCTCGCCTAATGGCACTTCAAAGTCATATTGCTCATAGCCGCTATAGGGTTCTGCTTTGCGAATATCCCAGTTAACACCACTACCGCGCAGGCTGGGGCCTGTCATACCCCATGCAAGGGCGACTTCTGGCTCAACAACCCCAACACCTTGTGTGCGGTCTAGCCAAATGGGGTTCTTGGTCAACAGCTTTTCATAATCATCGACACGCGCAGGGAAGAAGTCTAAGAATGCATCTAGCATATCGAAGAATTCCGGCGTTAAGTCGCGCCAGACACCGCCCGGACGAATATATGACCCCATCATCCGCTGGCCAGAAATAGATTCGAACATAGCCAGAATGCGCTCACGCTCACGGAAGGCGTAGAGGAAAACGCTCATCGCCCCCATATCAAGCGCGTGCGTTCCCAACCAAACGAGGTGGCTAGCGATGCGCGACAGTTCGAGAACAATCACGCGGATACGCTGCGCGCGCTCTGGCACGTCAAGGTCAACCAGCTTCTCAATGGCTGAGCAAAAGGCCATATTGTTTGACATAGGAGAGAGGTAGTCCATACGGTCTGTGAGGACAACGCCCTTTTCGTATGGTTTGCTCTCAATAGTTTTCTCAATACCGGTATGCAAAAAGCCGACATCGGGCAGGCAGGTGACAATTTCTTCACCATCCAGCTCCAGCAACAGGCGCAAAACGCCATGTGTACTGGGGTGATGCGGCCCCATGTTCAACAACATGGTTTCGCCGGTAAAGGCACGTTCGGAGACAAGGCCGCGTAGGGATTCCAAATCGCCTTCCCAGCGGCGAACTCCCTGTTCGTGTTCAGCTATCGCCATAATTAACGCTCCTGCCCTGTGCTCTACTCTTTAGCCAGTGGCTTGTGCTTGATGATTTCTTCAACATTGAAGGAGAACTGTACCTGCTCATAACCCAGCGGGTAATCACGCCGCAACGGATGCCCGTCCCAATCTTCAGCGAGTAAAACACGCCGCAGGTCAGGATGCCCGCGGAAGCTGATACCCATCAGGTCATAGATTTCGCGCTCTAACCAATTTGCAGCTGGCCAAAGTGAGGTAATACTATCCAACTCCGGCTCGTCTTCGGCTACAAATACTTTCACACGGATACGGCGCTTATAAAGCATAGAGAGCAGGTGATAGCTTACGGCGAAACGTTCCGGACGCTGCTCGGTTGGTGGTTCTGGGTAGTAGTCTACCGAGCTAATATCCGAGAGGAAATTATAAACGAGGCCGGGCGTATCGCGTAAGAATTGCAACGCCGCGACCAGATGTTGTGGATGTACAACGATTGTTGTTTCGCCACGAAAGTCCTTAGCATACAGAACCGCCTCTGGTAAAGCGGTTCTCAATGCGGCCACCGGGTCTTTTGCTTCTGGAATTCTCATCTTTTGCGTCCCTTTAAGCAATTAGGCCCACTGGGAGATTCTTTCACCCTTCACACGCTCATGCAATGTCATAATGCCATGAATGAGCTGTTCGGGGCGTGGTGGACAACCGGCAACATATACATCGACGGGGATAATTTCATCTACGCCCTGTACAACGGCATAGTTGTTATAAACCCCGCCACAAGAAGCACAGTCACCCATTGAAATCACCCATTTGGGGTCGGCCATTTGATCATAGAGTTGGCGGACAACCGGCGCCATTTTGCGCGTCACCCGCCCCGCGACGATCATTAAATCACTTTGACGTGGGCTGGCACGGTTTAACTCCATGCCAAAACGCGAAAGGTCATAATCGGATGCCTGGGTGGCCATCATTTCAATAGCACAGCAGGCGAGGCCAAAGAGTAATGGCCACATTGCGCCTGTGCGCCCCCAGTTAACGGCTTGTTCCAGGGTGGTGGTAACGACGCCGAGATTACCAAGTTTGGCGCTTACTCCCATTCCATACCACCTTTCTTCCATTCATATATGAAGCCGACGAGGAGAATAAAGGTAAACACCCCTATCACCCCTAGCCCCAATAGCGATAACTCGCGTGAGGCAACCGCCCACGGGAAGAAGAAAATGACCTCGACATCAAAAATGATGAACAGTACAGCGGTGAGATAGAACTTCACCGGAATGCGCCGTGTGCCGGGGCCAATAGGCTTCATACCGCTTTCATAAGGGGCAGTTTTTCTAAATGTAGGGTGATGAGGGCCGAATATACGAGAGATGACGAGCACAATACTCGCCACGATAATGGCGAACAACAACATCGCGCCAATTGGGGCGAACTCTTGCAAGGCCATGTTTGCGTCTTCCAACCCGTTTGTTCAATTTGGAGCAATTAAATCAGAAAGAGATTAGCATAACGACTGACGAGTGTCAAGCAAACAACACTATATCAGTCTATTATTCTGCTCTCTATTAGTTTGTATTTCGTATTGTACCCTAAATTAACGAGAATTACCCCCCAAAATTTCCCACTTAAAGGATTTAACGAGTTAGAAAAAGCCTCTTAACCGATTAAACGCCCCTTTTCTTGCATAGTACAGGCTTTTTGATGAAGAGTTAAAATGTCCTGGACAACAAGTTCTCGGTTTTGGGCGTGTTGCCAAGCATTAGCTGGCGATTCATGCCCGACACTAAACATGTAATGCGTGCCCGGCACCACGCGGATGTTGGCAGCGGGGAATTCCATCTTTATCAATAAGTCCATCATATCTGTTAAGCCCACAAGCGGGTCACGGTGTCCTAACATCACCCGCATAAGTTCCCAATCATGAGCTATTTCTCTATTTTGCAGCCGCCCCATTGCTAAAAATGTCGCCCCTGTGATACCCCGTGGTGTGGCATTATATTGTGTTGAATGTAGGTCTTTGACGTAATCACTTGCCCCGGCCAGCAATGTATTGAGTACGCTGGGCTTCAAGAAGCGCTCAAAAATTTCCAGAACAGGGATACGTTGCAGAATCCCAATACCTATGCCTAGCGTCGTATAAAACATTTGATGCATCTCATCTTCGAGTAATAATGCCGGGGCTAAGGCATAACGGGTGACTTCACCATAATTCCATAGTATGGGATTGAGATAGAATAGCGTTGCCCCGCCCATGCTATGCCCAACAAAATGGATAACTCGCTGGCCAATTTGCCCCGGTTGTCGTCGAATTTTAATCAGGTCAACCCAGCGCTGGAGCGTTTCCATCGCTGCCGGTGGGTTGCATTCATCAATATGTGGGGTAGTGCTTATGAAGCGTGATTCGCCAAAACCGTTGTGGTCTATAGAAAATGCGACCAATTGACGGTTGGAGAGCACGGTCATACCAGGCAGGTCTTCCCAAATGAGATGATTACCCGTCCAGCCATGTACGAAAATCACATAGCCGCGCGCTTGTCCAATGGTGTTGACCAGGAATTCGTCTGGGGTCTCATAGTCTTCTGGCCAGGTGATTTGCCAGAAAAAGTCTTTAAGGCCAGCAGCTTCTAAAAACGCATTACCATCATCGGGGTTGATGAGGCCTTTCTCAATCAGGTCTACGAGCGAATAATCGGCGACCCAAGTGTTGGGCACTTCTCCTTCACGCCGCTCTTTATATCCTAAAATCCATTGTAAATGCTCATATTCCTGACCAAGCATCAGTTATCACCCCTTCACATATAGTTGCAATGCCTTATTGTGGTGTGTTTGGTTTGGATATGCAAATGTTTTAGCGAATTTTTAGATACATGATTGAAACTTCTGTGAAGCCTAACGCCGCATAAAAAGCTCGTGCTTGCTCATTGCCGCGCTCTGCATTAACCATGAGGATGCGCAAATTACGCTCATGAGCGCGCCGCAGTACCGCCTCTAATAGTTCTGCGCCCACGCCATGCCGCTGCCATGTAGGCAACACGGCCATATCGTTGATGAACCCGCGATTTTCGGTCAAGCTTCGCACGATTGAAAGCGCCACACAACCAATGATAAGTGGATTTTGCCCTGTGGTTTCCGCTACAAATACCTCAACAGTGTCGCTCTCAAAAAAGCGCTGCTCACAAGCTTTCCAATCAGCTTGCAGTAAATGACGGTTCGCTGGTATCAAACTCAATAAGCCAGTGATTTGTTCCCAGTCTGCTGGTTGGGCGCGTCGTATACGAAACGGGGATTTGGGGATTTTCTGACGCTGGCTATTATAGCTGCCCTCCGCGTATTTTTCGAGCCATTCGGCAATCATCTCGCGGTGTGTGCGGAAAGGTAATAGGGGGATTTCGTCGGGCTGAAAAACCCGTACATCAGCGGCATCGTCGCCCGCTTGCAACGTGCCGCCAATAGGGCGTAAGCGATAAAATATCATGATACCAGAGACCGGCGGCCCCTCTGGAAAGGAATTAACCCCAACCATTTCGATGATTTCCGTTTTCAGGCCAGTCTCTTCTTCTGCTTCACGGATAGCCGCTTCCTCTGCGCTTTCATCCGCTTCTACAAAGCCACTGGGCAATGTCCATTCCCCTTGGTGAGGTGGTTGCCCCCGTTGAATGAGGACAACCCCGCCATCTTTTTCAATGACCAATCCCACACCTGGAACTGGATTGATATAATGCACATAACCACAATTGTCGCATGCAGGGCGAATGCGTCCACCTTCTTCGCGTTCGCCGAGTTCGGCGCTACAAATAGGGCAATACTTGGGTTGTGGGGGCATTGTTTACCTCTGTTGGTATGGTGGTGAAGCGAGGTGGGGCGACTTGTTGGCCGCCCCATGAACTAAGTTTCAAGGTAATCACGTAGTTGGCGGCTACGGGTTGGATGGCGTAATTTACGCAGAGCTTTCGCTTCAATTTGGCGAATGCGCTCCCGCGTGACGCCGAAATGCCGCCCTACTTCTTCTAGCGTGTGGTCTTCGCCATCAACCAACCCAAAACGTAATTCCAGCACTTCTCTTTCGCGGTCACTCAAAACACCAAGCGCGGAGCGAATTTGTTCTTTCAATAGTTGGCGATTAGCCGCTTGCATTGGACCAGGTTCTTTATCATCTTCGATGAAATCGCCCAGTTGGCTGCTATCTTCTTGACCAATCGGCATTTCTAGACTCATCGGCTCTTGGCTGATGCGCATAATCTTGCGCACTTTTTGAGCGGCGCGGCGTAATTTTCGCGCTAGGCCGGGGTCTAATGGTGCGCCCTCACGCCGTAGCAGCTTGATAGCAGCAGTTTCTTCTGGCGTTAAAAAGTCCATTTCCAGCGCGATTTGCTCAGCACTAGGCTCTGCGCCCAATGTTTGGAGTAACTCTCGCTGAACGCGCATCAGGCGGTTAATCGTCTCGACCATGTGTACTGGAATGCGGATAGTACGCGCTTGGTCTGCAATAGCACGGCTAATGGCTTGGCGAATCCACCATGTAGCATAAGTGCTGAACTTATAGCCTTTGGTGTGGTCAAATTTGGAAACGGCACGCAACAGGCCGATATTCCCTTCCTGAATCAAGTCAAGGAAGTTGATACCGCGCCCCATATAACGCTTGGCTACGCTCACGACAAGTCGCAAATTGGCGCGGGTGAGCGCCTCTACTGCCATTTCCGCCTGTAATTCAATATGCTCATATTGGTCTTTCAGGTCTTCTTCAGCGTCGGGGTCTGATGTTAGCCATTCAATATACACCTCTGGCGAGGGCAGCACCTTCTTACGGCGGTAGTAGCCCCGTAGTTCGATTTGCTCTAACCGTCGCAGTAGATAAAGCCCCTGCATTACGTCGAACAGATGGGTGGCCAATTCTGTCCATGCGTCATCGCGCCCCCAGTTGCCGTGCCGCAGATAGTCACAGACATAGGAGTCTTCGTCGCGGTCCCAATTTTCCATGACCAGTTGCGCCTCATCGATAATTGCGCATAGGTCTGGCGGCTCGACATTGAAATTAGGGGCAGATTCTAAAACTTGTTGCCAGTGTTCCATGATGAAGCGATAAGCATGGATAGCAACATCTACAGGAGACGGCACCCATGACGGGTCACTGCTGTTTTCTAGGCTGGATAATTCATCGGTTAGCTGTTGTAACAGCCTTTCCGCAGCAATAAGCGTGCTCAGCCAGATTTCACGATTTGCATCTAGCAAGGGTACTTGGCCAATTTCTTTGAGATACATACGTACAGGATCGTCGGCTAAGGATGTGACATCGAAGCGGCTATCGTCCTCTTCTTCCTCTTCCTCTTCGTCATCATCAATAGCTATTTGCATTTCCTGGACATAATTCCGACGATCGGCGTCCAGCACTTCTAGGACATCGGTATCTTCCTCTTCGTAATCATCTAAATCGTCAATGTCGTTATCGTCATCGACGATGTCCTCAAAATCATCTAGTTCGGTGTCCAGCGTTTCGTCATCGCTCATAAGTGTTATCCGTACCCGCTTTGAATAATTGATTGGTTGGGGGCGATATGTGGCAGTATGTGCTTGCTATAAAGAAGATGATTGCCCTATATAATATTACGATGTTGCGTGATTGCTGTATCAATCAAGTGCTTTGCCCGTGCTAACGCAGCAATATGCTCGTGAATATCAGTTATTTCCCCCGCTTGCTCCGATTGGCTGGTGTCTTGTAGCAGCCAGCGTAATTCCCTTAGTTCCCGTTCTATACGGCTTTGTCGCAATTGTAAAGCCTGTGCTGTCAATTCGGCAAGCGGGTCTACTAATCGTCTAGAAAAGCGATTGTAATCCTCCCATATTTGCTCAAATTCACCAGCTAAACGAGGCGCTTTGTTTTGCACCATCGCTACTTCTTCCTGCAAAAGCTCTTGCAATGTGGCTTTTAATGTTGGGGGGCTGGTTTGCATGACAAAGTCTTGTGTTTCTAGGGTTTCCTGTTGCAACGATTGCAAAAAGCTGGCCATGATTTGGCGATAATCTGGTTCTATGAAATCATCTTCACAAAACTCGCTGAAAGCATATTTCAACAGCAAGTCATCGTTATTAGCCAGTTCACGGATAGTGCGGTTAAGGGCATAGTATAAATCAGCATTGCGCAAAAGAATGCGCAAGCACTGCATTTCAGCCGCCCAGCGGCCAGTGCGTTGTCGTGGTGGCGGCGGTGGTGGGGCGATTGTAATCGCTTCGCCATCCTCTTCTTCTGGCGGTAGTGGCGGCGGTGGCAATTCCTCTAATGATGGCGGTTGCTCATAGCTAGGCAGTGGTGGCTTAGCAGCCTCGATACGGCGCTGCTCTTCTGCCCATGCTAACAAGTCTGCCTCTTGAATTCGTAGCCGCATGGCCAATTTTTGGATATTCGCCTTGCGATAGAGATTGTCTTCGCTGGCGTAAAGTAATGGCAGGATGGCTCTGGCGGCGCGTTCCCGCTCTTGAATTGAGGCATCTGGCGGCAATTTCTCGGTTTCAAGATTGATGATGAAATCTGCGATGGGCAAGGCCGTCTCTACAATCTGTGGCCATTGCTCTGGCGTAGCGCGCAGAAAGTCATCTGGGTCTTTTGCCCCCGGAATTTGTAGAATGCGAATGTCTACAGACAGCTGCCCCGCATAGTCATCTTGTAGTACCTGCCGCGCCACCTCTAAGCTGCGCCGCATGGCGTTTTGTCCAGCTTCATCGGCATCTAG
>DAOTWU010000481.1:0-2117 GCA_034435735.1 Anaerolineae bacterium
AGCCAGAATAGGAACACGGCTTAAATGTGGATGGGTCTTCTTACAGTATTCGGCAACGCTAATACCATCCATAGTTTCACCAGGCAACAGCAAATCGAGAATGATTAACGTTAGTGAAGAGACATATTGATCGGCTAGAATAATTGCTTCCTGACCATTTTTAGCGACAAGAATTTCATAGCCCAATGGCTTTAAGATAGCTCTTATCAAAACAGCCATTTCCGGCTGGTCTTCAACAATTAGAATTGTGTTCATTGAGCCACCTTTACATTACGTTATATTAACAATACCACATTCCCTATATGGTGACAATAAAAAACTTATAAAAGTCCCATTAGGAAGTGCTAACTTGCTGTGCGGCGCGCCAGCCACTTTCTAACGCCCCATGCACACTCGCCGCCCGTGTTTTATGGGTTGCTTCACCAGCGAAAAATAAGCGCTCGCCTAGTGGTTCGGCCAATACATCACGCAAACCTGCACCACCAACTGGCACATACGAATATCCCATCATGGCATAAGGGTCTGTTCCCCAAGCGACAAAATGCGCCGCATCCAATAAAGGTTGGGGGTCACGCCCGAAAATCGTGCGCAAATCACGCAATGCCTGTTCCAACGCATCTTCACGGCCTAATGATTCTAATTGAAAAGCATTTGCACCGCCAAATAAGGCAGTCAAGGCTGGCGACTCTTGCGGATGCCCCCATCCAGGGCGCCACCAAACGCTGGTGGTTAGGGTTGTGGTTAAGGCTTCCAGTGTTTGTGGCCAAAACGCCTCTTTGAACGTGAAGACGATTTTATCCACATGCCCCGCGCCCAACCCTTGAATAGCGTTACGCTTTGTGGCGGGAAGTGCTGGCTCAAAAATTACCAAGCCAGCCTGTAAAACCCCTAAGGGCAACGTTATGATCATGCGGTCTGCCGAGAAACTATCGCCGTTAGCAGTATGAGCGGTTACGCCATTTGCCCCCCATTCCACACGGGTGACTGGCGTATTCAGGCGAATATTTAACCCTTGCGCCAAGGCTTCTATCAAACGAGTATAGCCCTCGGCAACGCGATAATCACCTTCGCCATCGCCTTCGTAGCTGAGTTCTACCAAACCATAAAGCCCTAGCTGGTTGAAGCCCGCGCCATAATCTGCCGCAACGCCATTTTCTATGAGCTGGCGCACAGCGGGATGAAGTGGCTCATCGAGTTCATCGCCGTAAAGATTGAGCAATTCGGCGACGCTAATATCTGGATCGCCTGCCTCTACCCATTCTTCGGCAGCGGCTTCTATCAGGTCGAACAAGTCTAAATTAGGAACATCATCCACCTCGGTAATTGGCCAGAGTTCGCCATCGCCATGTAAATAGCTGTTCTCATCTTCCTCAAAAGCGGCACGATAGTTGAGGTTATAGCGTTCCATTAAATCCCAGGTCACAACGTTTTCGCCATGAATGAATTCTGCGCCAAATTCAATAGGCTGCGGGGCGAGGTCATAACGGGTATATACCCGCCCACCAACACGCTCACGCGCTTCCAATACCAGCACCTGATGGCCAGCATCATGGAGCTGGCGTGCCGCAGCCAAGCCAGCCGCCCCCGCGCCCAAGATGAGCACATTAAGCGCATCTCCCGCGCGAACACGCGGCAGCGCTTTAGGGAAGAGCACTATCCCCCCAATCGCCCCTAATGCTTTCAAAAATTCCCGCCGTTTATGGAAGTGGTACATGGTAGAGCCTCTCGCCTCAATTTACCCCAGTATATAACATCGGGTCAGTGGGATGGTGAAAAATCGGCATAAACGGGCAAGTGGTCGCTGGCTAGAGCTTCAAAAGTATCTTCATCCAAACCAATTTCTTCATGGTCGAAAAGATAAACCGCACAGAACTGATCGGCAGCATCTGCTGAAAGAGCGATATGGTCAATCAAACTTTCGTAACCATCGCCGATATAGGAATAAACTGCGGCAGGTAATTCATCTGCCGTAAAATCTAGCGCCTGCGCCAAAGCAGATAGAGATTCAGCGTCATAAGTGTCGTTGAAATCGCCCAACATGATAATATCGGTATCAGCATCTTCTGGCAGCGCGTTGAGCCAATCAACAAGGATTTTTGATTGGGCGGCGCGGATTT
>DAOTWU010000482.1:0-11196 GCA_034435735.1 Anaerolineae bacterium
CGGCCACTTTGCTCGGCACTTTACAACGCTGCATTAAAAAGTAGCTATTGAGTTCGCCTAAACCTGTTGCCACCATGCCGACGAATAGCCCGCCAATGCCGCCGATAGCCCGCCCTTCGTTGCGGTTACATACGGTGTATCGTATTTCTTCGCCATCAGCGGTGATGAGCGTGGTTTCACCAATCTCGCCATACTCTTCTTGAATTTGCGCATCAATTTGTTGCACTTCGTGTTTATCTGGTGAGCGTAAGAAACTCGCTCCAATACCGAATAACCCGACGCCCACAATCGCTTTCAACACATCAGAGGGGAAGGCATTGGCCAAAATTGTGCCCACAATTGCGGCTGGAATTGTGGCCATGAGCAAATTTGCGCCTAGCTTATAATCAATCAAGCGCTTGCGGTAATAGCTCCAAACGCCGCTACCAAAGCCGAAGAATTCAGTAATTAACCCTGTGCCAATGGCTACTGTTGGCGGTAATCGCAATACGACAATGAAAAGCGGGGCAAAAAATGTCGCGCCTCCCACACCGCTTGCCATCGCCATCGTTGCAATGATGATGGAAATCGGAAACATGAACCAATAGTCTAATGTAATATGCACTTGCCCCTCCTTTTGTTCCACAGTTCTGACGTGTTTTTTAGGGCTTTGCTTACTATGAAAAAATAAAGCCGCATTTCGCGGCTTTCTGGAACAAGTTAGGATAAGGGCTTTTTATACGTTGATGACAACCATTTTTATATTGGTCATCTCTTCAATGGCGAAGCGTGGTCCCTCTCGCCCGATTCCGCTATCTTTATTGCCGCCATAGGGCATGTGATCAACGCGGAAAGTCGGCACATCGTTAATCATTACACCACCGACATTAAGCCGTTGCACCGCCCGCATCGCCTTGGCTAAATCACGGGTATACACCCCCGCTTGTAAGCCAAACGGCGAATCATCTACCTGCGCCAGCGCTTCATCGAAATCATCAAATGGGATTAAATTCACCACTGGTCCAAAAACTTCATTACACATTACTTGCATTGATGGATCTACATTTTCCAGCACAGTGGGACGGAACATCACGCCATCGCGCTTTCCGCCAGCAACCAGCCGCGCGCCATCCCGTACCGCTTCCTGCACCCAGCTTTCTACCCGTTGAGCTGCTTGCTCGTTAATCATTGGCCCAATTTCTGTATTATCTTCCAACGGGTCGCCCATTATCAGCGCTTCAGTACGTTCGGCAAAGCGCTGGCGGAAGGTCTCATAATGCTTGCGATGAATGTAGATGCGCTGAACACTGATGCAGACCTGACCGCTATAAGCGAAACTGCCGATGATAGTGCGGTCTAATGCGCGGTCAATATCGGCATCTTCATCAATCACTGTGGCCGCATTGCCACCCAGTTCGAAGAGGGTACGGCGCAGCCCCGCAACTTGGCTGATTTTGTGGGCAACAGGCGGGCTACCTGTGAAAGTAATCAGGCGCACACGTGGGTCTGTCGTCAGCCAATGCCCAACATCCGCCCCACCAGTGACAATTTCAAATGCGCCTTGTGGCAAGCCTGCCTCAGTCATAATTTCTTGTAACCGTATGGCGGAAAGGGGCGTTGCTGGTGCAGGTTTCAATACAACGGGGCAGCCAGCGGCGACAGCTGGCGCAATTTTGTGCGCGACCAGATTCAGCGGGAAGTTAAACGGGGTGATAGCCGCCACCACCCCCACCGGCACGCGGATATAGTACCCAATTTTGCCAACCCCATTACGGGCGGCATCCATTGGCACAGTTTCTCCATGAATGCGGCGCGCTTCATCAGCGGCAAATGTAAACGTCTCTACCGCGCGACCAACCTCTCCTCGGGCATAGCGAATGGGTTTGCCGCTCTCCTGTGTCATGAGCCGCGCCAAGTCTTCAGCTTGTGCTTCAATGAGTTGGGCGGTTTTGCTCAGAATGCGGGCGCGTTGGTGAGCGGGCATGGTTGCTAATGTTCCAGCAATCGCTTCTGCCCGTTGGATAGCATCTCTTACATCTGCTTCGCTGCTATCGGGAATATCTGCGAGCACCTCACCATTATAAGGATTGCGTATTTGGGTCATGATGAATTCCTCAAAAATAGTTCTAAGTCTCGTTTAGAATTTCTTGCGCGCGCTCTAGCGCTTCTTCAAAAGTATCAACAAATTCTGTGCGAATAGAGGTTTGCATTGTAATTAAATCATTTGCCAATTTGAGTAAGAACGGCGCCCGTACAACGATGAACTTTAATAGCCGATCGTCCACCATTGCTTTTCTCCCCAATTCTTTAGGGTGAAAGGGGACTTCATCAACTTCACGGGCATCTAGTATCACAACATAATTGCCATTGCCATCTTCATCGGCGAATTGCTGGCGGATTTGGGATGCTTGGCTTACTTCTTCTAGTGTGACTACTCCCCGCCACCGCGATATATAAATATGAGGCTGATACCGCTCCACATCAATCGTCATAACACGCATTCCCCGTTTTTAGTTGATTGCATTTCTTTTACCTTACCACAATATCTATGATTTCTATCTATACTACTTAAGTGGGATTGGTCTTTTGTAAAACGAACCATGACCGTGCCGTATCTTGCTGAAAACCACAGACTACTAGTTCTTGCTCAAAAGCTGCTATAAACGCATCTCGCTGCGCCAATCGCCACGCCAGTGCTTTATCTGGCGCGTTTTGCTTCAGAGCATTTAAGTGATAAGGAACTTCAATAGCATATATCTTTTCTGCGCTGAACTCCGTTAAACATAATTCTGGTCTGCTATTCTTATGTGATTTCACCAGCCATACATCAGGATATGGCGGCTGTGGTGGTGTTTGCCCGTTGGCGATACGCTGTACTGTTTCATCGTTCAGAAACCAATCCGCTTCCAGGCGGTCGCTGGGCAATCCTGCATTGATGGCATCATGCATCTCTCCGTAGTAGTTAATATGGTAGCGAGTGGCAACCGCCCCCAGCCTATACATATTGAAATTGGCATTACCGCGCTGTAACGGGTCAAATGTCCAGTGAATGCTTTCATATCCATGTTCCAATGCCCACGCCCGTTGTTGCAACTTCAAACCCAACCCGATGCCGCGCCCTTGATACTGGGGCAACACCCCCGCCATCAATGACCACAGTGCTAATGTTTCTCCCCGACGGTATGGCATGGCGAAGGCAAAGCCAACGATTTGCGTTTCATCATAAGCGCCAATAACCACGCCGCCATTGTGCACCACTTGTATCGTCATGTGAGTGGGGACGGTCTCGCTCATATCTTGCCCCCAAATTGCCGCTTCAAGTGCTGGTAATGGTTTTAGTTCCTGTGGTTGGGTTAGGACGCGATAGCTAATCATGGATACCTCTATCGTTGCTGCTTCGTTTTCTGCACATTCTACCCCTTGCTACCGATGAAGCAAACGCATTGGACTGAAAACAAAACCCCCGTACTAGGCGGGGGCTGGAGAGGGGAGATAAGGAGTAAAGGCTGAAATAAGCCTCCCTATCACACGTTGTTCAAAACAGCTTCAACCGTTGTGGTTGTCTGGTGATTTTCCTGTGCTTCATTGAATTGCTCGGCTTCAGTAGAGCCTGTTAGCGCTGTGGTCGAGGCTTGCCCGCCGGTGATGGCATTCTGTAAAGCATCGAAATACCCAGTACCAACAAACGCTTGATGCTTCACTGCGCGGTAACCATGTTCGCGCTCTGCTTCAAATTCTGCATCCTGCAATTCGGCATAGGCGGTCATGCCGCTTTCTTTGTAGCCGCGCGCTAACTGGAACATGCCATAATTCAATTGGTGGAAACCTGCCAGGGTGATGAACTGGAACTTATAGCCCATCGCGCCCAGCTCGCGCTGGAATTTGGCGATAGTGGTTGCGTCTAGGTTGCGGCTCCAATTGAACGATGGCGAGCAGTTATAGAACAATAGCTTATCGGGATATTCCTTGCGGATGGCTTCGGCGAATTGGCGCGCTTCCTCTAAATCGGGATGCGAGGTTTCACACCATAGCATATCGGCATATGGCGCATAGCTCAGGCCGCGCGCAATCGCGGCTTCAATACCGTTGCGCACGCGGAAATAGCCTTCTGGTGTTCGCGGCTCATCAAGGATGAAAGCTTTGTCGCGCTCATCCACATCACTGGTGATGAGTGTCGCCGCGTCGGCATCAGTGCGGGCAATGATGAGTGTTGGTACATCTAGTACATCGCTGGCGAGCCGCGCCGCGATGAGTTTACGAATGAACTCAGATGTTGGCACGAGCACCTTGCCGCCCAAGTGGCCACATTTTTTAGCCGAAGCTAGTTGGTCTTCATAGTGAATGCCTGCCGCGCCCGCTTCGATAAAGGCTTTTGTCAGTTCAAAAGTGTTGAGAATGCCGCCGAAACCAGCTTCGCCATCGGCAATAATTGGCACTAACCAGAATGGTCCTTTGCGCCCTTCCATCGTTTGAATTTGGTCGGCACGTAATAGCGCGTTATTGATGCGCCGCACTAAATTGGGCGCGCTATCCGCTGGATATAGGCTTTGATCGGGGTAGGTGTGGAAGCTGCTGTTATTATCTGCCGCCACTTGCCAACCGCTCACATAAATCGCCTTGAGGCCAGCCGCCACCATTTGCACAGCTTGCGTGCCTGTCACTGCGCCGAGCGCGTTGACATAATCTTCTCGATTGAGCAAATCCCATAATTGCTCTGCGCCCATCCGCGCTAGTGAGTGCTCGATATACACAGAACCCCGTAACCGCATCACATCTTCGGCAGTATATGGTCGGATGATGCCCTTCCAGCGCGGACGAGTGTTCCATTCCATTGTCATTTGTTCGGCATTACGCATACGTTGCATGATGAACTCCCTTTCTTAAAGATGGTTGTAGGCGGGTAAGGTTAAAAATTCGGTGAATTGCGGGTTACGAATCATGTCGTCGAAGAGACGGGCGGCTAGGCCAAACTTGCCATGGTTGAAGCGCTGTTCACCCACTTCGGCCTTGATAGCATCCATTTCTTCCTCTAAAACTTGGCTGTAGCGTTCAGGTGTAAGCGGGCTACCATCTTCTAACGCAGCCTGATGGTGCAGCCATTGCCACACTTGCGCGCGGCTGATTTCGGCTGTGGCGGCATCTTCCATAAGGTTGTAAAGGGGAACACAACCGTTGCCGCCCAGCCACGCCTCTAGATATTGAATTCCAACTTTCAAATTCCAACGCAGCCCATGTTCAGTAATTGTGCCTTCGCTTGGTGTTAGCAAGTCCGCCGCAGTAATGCGCACATCATCGCGCTGGCGGCTAATCTGGTGCGGTTGGGGCATGTAGCGGTTGAAAACTTCTGTCGCCACAGGAACTAGTCCTGGATGGGCTACCCATGTGCCGTCGTGCCCATCTTTCACTTCTCGCTCTTTATCTGCGCGCACCTTCTCAAAAGCTTCATCGTTGGCTTGGCGGTCGTGTTTAATGGGGATTTGCGCCGCCATGCCACCCATAGCGTGGATACCGCGCTTGTGGCAAGTTTGGATGACATAGAGCGTGTAGTTACGCATGAAGGGAACAGTCATCGTGACTTGAGCGCGGTCGGGTAAAACATATTCTGGCTTGTTACGGAACTTCTTGATGTAGCTGAAGATGTAATCCCAGCGCCCGCAATTCAAGCCAGCGGAATGGTCACGTAATTCATACAGAATTTCATCGGCTTCAAATGCGGCGAGGATGGTCTCGATAAGCACTGTGGCCCGAATAGTGCCGCGGGGAATTCCTAATGCATCCTGTGCGAAGTTGAAAATATCGTTCCACAGGCGCGCCTCTAAATGGCTTTCCAGTTTGGGCAGGTAAAAATATGGCCCGCTGCCACGCTCCAATAGTTCGCGAGCGTTATGGAAGAAATACAGCCCAAAATCAAACAGCGCGCCGGGGATAGGATGTCCATCTACAATGAAATGTTTTTCGTCTAAGTGCCAGCCACGTGGCCGCACCATCAAAACAGCCGTTTCCTCATTCAAGCTATAGTGCTTACCCGCCTCATTGGTGAAGGAGATTGTGCGGCGGACGGCATCGCGCAGATTAATCTGCCCATCGACCATATTGAACCACGTTGGCGAATTGGCGTCTTCAAAGTCCGCCATGAAAACCTTCGCCCCGCTATTGAGTGCATTAATCACCATTTTTCGGCTGGTTGGCCCCGTAATTTCAACGCGGCGGTCTTGCAGGTCTGGCGGAATGGGGGCGACACGCCAGTAGCTTTGGCGGATATGGGCCGTCTCTGGCAAAAAGTCTGGCATCTCGCCATTATCGATACGCGCTTGGCGTTCTATACGCTTTTTCAATAGCGCGTCTCTCCTTGCGCGGAATTCCCGCGCTAGACGAACGAGAAACTCCTGTGCCTGTGGGGTTAAAATCTCCGCAAAGGCTGGTGTCATCTCGCCCCTAATTTCGACAGCCGTGTGTGTTTGAACTGTCATAACACGTAAACCCTCCCATAGTGTGTGTAAAAAAGTGAATTCTCATGGTGCAGGGCGTTATTCACCCCAATGCACCTAAACCCATCACGCCGTGGCGTGAGTGTGCCCTAAATTAGTTGATTGCTGATGGCCGAAAACGGTGTAATGCCGGGTTGCCGTGGTTTATTGTGTGGGTACGGCAGGCCATACAATCACGATGTTGGCTACAGCGACTACAGGGGATACGGCGCTATGTCGGCTGTATACAAGGTGAAATACACTTGTGATTGTCATGGTTATCAATTCCTGCCATTTGCTATCAAAAACCTGTTTTGTTCTGATGTTCACAATGTGCCACATAATTGTGAATTTTCGTACAACACAGGATAGAAAATTTTTGGCGGCTTTTCCTACACACTGTTGAAGACTTTTTCAACATGCTGTTGATTAAATGTTTAATCAAGAGGCATTGGGGAGATATGGCAAATAGTGATGAATTCAACTCGCTCAGGGATTGACGCGGACGGCGGGCGTGGTATCCTCTAGAACAATGGGGGTGGATGCGTCCCGGTGGGCGTCCCGGTCTTCAAAACCGGTGGCCGGTTGCACCGAGCAGGCGGCGGTGGGTTCGACTCCCATCCACTCCCGCTTTTCCCTACCATCACATGACATTGCTATAAATATAAAAAGGGGCACAGCTTTTCGCCATGCCCCACAAGCCCGTTTATCTCCTGCCAAATTGGGCTTTTTACTAATGCCAGACGATTGCTTCGGGCATTGTTAATGGCATATCAAAAGTTTCTGCCACGCCTGGATGGGTAATTTGTCCGCGATAGGTGTTCAACCCCTTGGCTAAACCGGGGTCATTCCGTAGTGCTTCGTGCAGCCCTAAATCCGCGACTTTCAGGATATAGCGCAATGTGGCATTGGAAAGCGCTAGTGTTGAAGTGCGCGGTACAGCGCCAGGCATATTGGCCACACCATAGTGCAGTACGCCTTCTACATAGTATGTCGGGTCTGCGTGGGTGGTGGGGTGGGTTGTCTCTACACAACCACCTTGGTCAACCGCCACGTCGACAATCACGCTGCCATCAGGCATATCACGCAACATCTCGCGCGTTACCAGACGCGGCGCACGGGCGCCAGTAATCAAGACTGCGCCAATTAGGGCATCGGCAGTGCGGATAACTTGGGCGATATTGCTGGCGTTGCTATACATGGTTGTGATGCGCCCTTGAAGCACATCATCCAAATAGCGCAGCCGCTCTAAATTGATGTCTAGCAATGTGACACGCGCGCCCATACCCAGCGCGACTTTGGCCGCATTTGTGCCGACTGTGCCCCCGCCTAAGATGACCACATGAGCTGGCTCTACACCGGGAACACCGCCCATGAGCACGCCACGCCCGCCTTTGTGCTTTTCTAGATAATGGGCGACAACTTGCGAGGCCATACGGCCAGCAACTTCGCTCATTGGCTCTAGCAAGGGTAGGCGACCTTCTTCATCTTCTACGGTTTCATAGGCTAGGCCTGTTACGCGGCTATCTGCCATAGCCTTGGTGAGTTGTTCGTCAGCTGCCAAATGCAGATAGGTGAATAAAATCAGGTTTTCGTGCAAATACTCATATTCTTCTGGTTGGGGCTCTTTGACCTTAATGACCATTTCTGCGCGTTGCCACGCTTCTTTGGCGCTATAGACGATTTGCGCACCTACTGCGCTATATTCGTCATCGCTGAAGCCGCTGCCAACACCGGCGCCGCTCTCTACAAATACGGTATGACCGTGCCGCACCAGCTCCCCGACGCCGGCGGGCGGCAAAGCAACCCGATGTTCTAATGTTTTGATTTCTTTGGGCATCCCGATAATCATCATGCTCCCCTTTCGGCTAGGCTTTCTTTTATCTTACATAATTTTGACTTGGTGGTGGGTTTAGGTCGCGCCACGCCCATTATCGTCTTATTGTCTTTATTATCATACACCATGTAGGAATTTCATACCGTAAAATTGGACAAACTGTCCTAAATGTAAACGATTAAATGAGCGATAAGCGCTGGCGAAGCTTTTTGAAGGCGGTATATTAGGGGAGATGAATTGAAATCGCTGAGAAAATGAAAAACCCGACGTGTTGTCGGGTAAATGGTGGGGCTGGTGGGACTCGAACCCACATGCCCGAAGGCGACTGATTTTAAGTCAGTTGCGTATGCCAATTTCGCCACAGCCCCACATTATGTGCTTTTTGTGGCACGACGATAGTTTACCACAAAATTTTTTTGAGTGGTAGCGGATTTTTTGATATTTTTCACCTAAATAGCCCACCCTTTTCTGACAGGGGCTGGCATTTTGGGGCGATGATACGGTACACTGTTCACCATAAGACGATGTAGTCTGCAAAGCGGAGGCTTGTCATGGCAACGACTTCTCGGACATGGTTCTATAGCACGCCCGAGCCGCGTCCATATTACATTGAAGAACGCATTAACCATTCCCTGTGGAATAATCGCCTTCAGGGCATCTATATGAGTTGCACCCAAGCGACCCCGCCCATCCAGATGGTTGGCGAGTGGGATGGCATCGAAGTGCAGTTTGAATGGGTGCCGGGCAAATCCTTCATCCTGCGGATGTCGGAAGACCGCAAAGAGATGATTGGCGTTTTGCGCCAGATTTTGCTTGGCCTGCGCCCGGTATTCACTTACCAAGACCCTGATGGCTTCTATGTCACTGAGTGGCATACTGATGGCGGTGATGAGCGCTGGAAAGCGTTGCAAGGTGACCCGCGCTATCAAAACTTGCGCCGCATCAAAAGCAAAAAGTAACCGCATCTTTTAGAATTTCCAGCGGGGCGTAGCTTAAAGTTGCGCCCTTTTTGTTTCTTTTGCATGTAAGCGCTATGCTGGTAGCTGCGTCTAAGATGGAGATATGGTTTCTGAGAAAAGGAAAACACAATGGCTCGTACCACAGTACGTCTTGAAGATGGTTATCGCACGACAATTCAATCGCGCCATCACACTTACCATGCAGATGAGCCGATCAACGCTGGCGGTACAGATACTGCCCCCACTCCGTCCGAGATGCTTATGGGGGCGTTGGGAAGCTGTATCGCTATTACCCTGAAAATGTATGCTGACCGCAAAAAGTGGCCACTGGAAAATGTAGAAATCTCTTTGGATTATGAGCGCTTCAATGGCAAGGATTATGAGGCCTATGATGGCGATGAACTCTATGTCCATGAAATCCGTGAGAGCATAAAACTTTTTGGCCCATTAGATGAAAAACAACGCGAACGTCTATTAGACATCGCCACAAAATGCCCTGTTCGGCGGATTATCGCACTTCCCACATTTTTCGTTGAGGAACTTATCGCCGAAGACGAAGCATAATACAAGCACGCAGGGGCGCGCAATACCATCCGCGCCCTTTTTAATAGCGTAACGATAAGCAAGTTAGCCCGCCATCCATCTTCTCAAATTCGCTCATCTCCAATTCAAAGATACGATCAGGTAAATAGAATTTCTCGGCTAGCCGTTTTAAGACGGGATAATTGCCTTTAGCGATGAGCAGATAGTCGTTAATTGGCAGGCAGTTGGCTGCGTAGGCTTCTTC
The DNA here is from genome assembly GCA_034435735.1 of Anaerolineae bacterium. Classification (GTDB taxonomy): domain Bacteria; phylum Chloroflexota; class Anaerolineae; order Aggregatilineales; family Phototrophicaceae; genus S146-30. The sequence continues at coordinate 10,030 of DAOTWU010000482.1, forward strand.
TTCTGGTAGGGTGTAAACTTCTGAAAAGCTCAAGTCATAATCAATATCAATGTTTGGCGAACGCACCAACACACCTGGTGCAAGCTCTGTCAGGCCGGTTTTTAGATGCAACACACCGCTAAACGGCACTTCGTCAACGTGTATTGCTTCATTATATTTTTGCAAGGCTGCACGTAGGTAGCTTACCCCTGCGCTGTTAGTACGGTTTCCTACACCCACAAGCACCCTATCCCGTGTGAACAAGACATCGCCACCATCAATATAGGCATCTTCGCTCTGGACATAAAATCGCTGTAAATGGGCGAGATTGCGATTGATTTCGACGATTTCGCCCGCGCGGGTGGGTTCTTTAAGGTTGCAGATGAAAGCCATATCGCCAAAGATAACGGCATCATCTTCGATGAAGTGGCCATCAGGATAGCGCTCATCTGGTGGCAAGGCTGTCACATATAGCCCGCAAGCGCGCAAGGTATCCAGATAGATGCCATATTGTTCTATTGCTTTGTCAAAATCGGGAATGCCGAGCGATTGGGTGGTGATGCCTTCCGCCATTGTATAGGATGGCCGCCGCACCAGCGCGCGAATAAATGGTGGCAAAAGTGACATAGCTTCCCTCAATGTATGTGGTGTTTTAGGGCGCTATTATACCACTAGACCGCACCTAAAAAGGCTTCAATGCAACGAGTTGTGTGATGTGATCGTCCTCGCTGTAATATAATATTTTCCAATGCTCGAAGTAAGACTTTAATTCGCCAATATCGAGTAAATAGGCAGGGTTCATATCGGGACGTTGCTTTAAGGCGCGCCTGTTAAAAGTTTCATAGATGATACGCCCGCCTGCCACCGTTGCATCCTGTAAGCGTGGTAATAATTCGCGGTTCAAAAAGCGAAACACACATATCACATCGTAATAGCTGGCTTCAAATTTGGGATGGTCGAGGTCCATTTGTAGCAGGTTGATATTGCGCAAATTGCGCACAGCCATTTCTACCCGTGCTCTTTCCAGCGCAACGCGGCTAATGTCGATAATATCGGTATGGTAGCCCTGTGAGGCGAGCCACAACCCGTTTTGCCCAAAGCCAGCAGCTACATCAAGTGCGCGCTTCACTTCGTTATTGCTCACTGGGGGCGTATATTCAAATAAAAGTGGATTGGGCGGAGGATAAG
>DAOTWU010000483.1:0-2810 GCA_034435735.1 Anaerolineae bacterium
GCACAAAAAGGGCAAACACTGGAGGCCGCGATTGCGCCCAATTTGCCCCCAGTGCTGGCTGATGCTAACCTGTTATGGCAGGCAGTCACCAATCTGGTGAGTAATGCAATTAAATACACGCCAGAAGGCGGTCACATTGAAGTGCGCTTACATCGTAACAACGGGATGCTACAGCTAGAGGTAGAGGATAATGGCTATGGCATCCCAGAAGAAGCACAGGAGAAACTGTTTAGTGAGTTCTACCGTGTGAAAACCGAAGCAACACGTCATATCTCTGGCACGGGTTTAGGGCTGAGTTTAGTTAAATCGGTCGTTGAAGCCTACGGCGGTCGCGTTTGGGTAAAGAGCGCCGAAGGAGTAGGCAGTACATTTTTTGTTGAATTACCCGTGGTGGGGGAACAAGATGAGTTATAAAGAACGTGTTTGGTTGGCTGTGTTTTTTCTCTGTTGTATCTTCAGTTTGATGACGACAGCACAAGGAGCAATCGCTGATGACGGCGAATACGCCGCAGCGGTGACCGTTATTCATGACGATGTCGCTATACGGCGCGTCAATACCGATGAATGGTTGCCACTGAAAGCAGGGGCAGAAGCGCCGCTGGGCGTCGGCGATACGCTGCGCACCGATGAGAATAGCCGCGCCTTTGTGCGCTTTGGCGATGCAGCGGAATTTTATCTGCTGCCCAACAGCACACTAGAGCTACTCGCCTATGGCGAAACGCCCGACGGCGGTATTCAACTCGGCCTCTATGTACGCGGTGTGGCGATACAACGCACTTTCAATAAAGATTTATTCGACGATTATCGCCTCATTACTGACCTGATGACCATCACCGAAGCGGCGGATTGGTTCGGCGTTTGGGCATATGGGCAGGGCGCGGATGTGCTCACCGTGGCGGAAGGGCTGGCCATTGTCCGCTTGGGGCGCACGGTCTACAACGTGCCCGCTGGTAACGCCTTCCTGATTGATGAGACGTTAGAAGCGCTCATCGCCCCCTTAGACCCGCCCTATAGCGCGCCACGCTTTCAAGGCAAAATGTTCGGCTGTGCGGGCGTGGTGGATTTGGTGGGCTATGAGAATATCAATGTGCGCGTTGGCCCCGGCTTTGACTATACCGTTATCGGCTTCATCGAGGATGGAGCGCGGGTGAAGCTGATGGGCATCACCGAAAGCGGGCGCTGGTATCGCATACAGGCGTTTAACGGGTTTGGCTGGTTGCGCTCAACATTGATTGATACCACCTGCACCAACATCCGCACCTACCCCGATGGCACGATAGAAAACAATCTTGGCTTGCGTGGAATTACGCCGCAAGAGCTAGCAATGGTTGCGCCGTTTTATGGCACGCCCGAAGAAGACAGATGGTTTTTCATCAGCCTTGAGGGCGAAGAAGAAGCCAATTAGCGCCCGTTGAAGCGCAAGGCAAGCCATGATAGAATGCGGGTAATCCCGCCCCTGTAGCTCAGAGGATAGAGCGAGAACCTCCTAAGTTCTGTCAGCGCAGGTTCGAGTCCTGCCAGGGGCATTTGCTTCCCTATTGCCATAAAGCCATATCCGCCCCTCTTCGGCACTATACCCGCCGTTATTTTTGGTCTATACTCTCCATATCGTGAAATTATGAACAATACGGGGATAAGTATGAACTGGCCAATGGTACTCGCGCATGGGGCGCTTGGTTCATGGGATGAATTAATTTTTTTGAGCATTGCGGCTATTTTCTTCATCATCATGGCGGTAGCGTGGGCACGCAGCCGCGCCATGCAAGGCGGCGAAGATATTTCGCCCGTTGATACCGCATCTGAAGCAACTGCTGACGACGCCGACCGTTTTACACTCGACTAAATCAAACGATGAAACGCTTCGCCAATAATGCCATTATTTTCAGTTTAGTTGCGCTGGTTCTGCTGGTTGTGCCCGTCGCGGCACATGGTTACGTTGTGCGCGCTATCCCCGATGACCGCGCCGTTTTAGAGCGCGCGCCAACACGCCTGCAATACTGGTTCAGCGAAGCCTTAGAACCAGACTTCAGCACGATTAACGTGCGAGACCAGAACGGCAATATCATCGCCAGCGGTGGCGTCTCGCCAGATAACAGCACCCTATTACAGGTACAACTGCCGCCCAACTTGCCCGATGGCGCGTATATTGTGGAATTGCGGCCAGCTTTCGCCAGCGATGGGCACGTTGTCGCAGAAAGCCGTGTGTTTTTCGTGGGTGAGGCCGTCGGCGGCGTTGAAGGGCAAGCCGCCAGTGATGAGGCCATTCCACTAGAGGTGGTGTGGCGAGTGCTGGTCATCGGCTCAACTGTTTTGCTCTTCGGCACATTCACCCTATATAGCCTGATTCTCGTACCAGCCTGGGGCAATCACAAATATCGCGCTGGGCAATTGCCGCCGCGTGTTATGAAGCGGCTCAATGCCACCGTTGCGGCGGGGTTGGCCGTGGCATTTGCGGGCAACATCCTCGCCCTGCTCCAGCAATCAATGGCCTTTTTCGCGGCAGACTTGGGACAGGTTATCAGCGGCAACCTGTGGCAGGTGGTGCGTATCGGCTCGACATTCGGCGACATTTGGAACGCGCGCATGGTCTTTTTGGGGCTAGTGGCGCTCTTTTTCATCGCCACGCTTTACTACCGCAAGCGCCAACCAGAAGCGGTGCGCCCATTTTGGGTGGCCAGCGCGTGGCTCATGGCGCTAGTCGTCGGCTCGTTGAGCGTGGTCAGCCATGCGCCAGGGGCACTATTATGGCCGTGGTTGGCGCTGGCGTTTGATTGGCTTCATGCTTTGGGTGTGGCGTTTTGGGTTGGCGG
>DAOTWU010000484.1:0-2229 GCA_034435735.1 Anaerolineae bacterium
GTATCAATAAGGGCGGTAGCGGGGTTAATCGTAGCGCTATTGAGTAACCCGTAAACGCCACTCAACGCCATCAACCCCCAAACATCCCGCAAACGATAGCGTGCTAAAAAATCTAACAATAATATGGCGAGTAGGATATAAACGGGCAATATAATCGCGTATTCAACCAGTGGGCGTGATAAGGGGTCGTTCCATAACAGCACTTCGCTCCCCCACCATAGCAATAACGCCAGCAAAATGCGCATCAGCCAAACAGCGGTGTTATTTTCTCGACGCATCCTTTTACATCCTGTTTTGGGCTATCAATCCGCGTTCACTATACCGCAAAAAGTTATCTGACATGAAGTACCAGCCATTAGTTGTACTCCAGCAAGGTTGATATGTATACTTGAAGCGTGTAGAGGTGGAAAGATGACAGCAATATTCAAACATTGGCTAAAAACCCAGCTCATCGCATTAAAACAGGTGCGTAACTGCTACATAGACCCGCCAGACCGCAACATCACATTTGTGCGGTGGCATCCAGATATTTTAGTGCGAACATGGACGGGGAAAGCAGCGGCTATTCACATTTTTGATCAACAACCGAAAAGCCGAAAAATTCGGGATATTGCCCGTTTTCATACAGAAAATGGCACGCCTTGTTTGTTTATTGTGGACATCGGTTTATTGCCCAATCACGGGGCGCGCTTGCAATTGCCACAATGGTTACAGTTCATTCATGACCTAACAAGCGGGCGGGTTTATGCCTACGCCTTGACTGAGGAAACGCCCCAACTATACCAAATGCATTTTACGGCCACCGGACGCCACGGAGAATATAGCGCTGAGTTCGGCGAAAAGGTGGAAATAGGCGATATACGGTTTAACCGATTATGGTTCAAAGACCGCCCGCTAAAAGGCGAATGGTTAATTATGCTGTTTGGCGATGGGCATCTGTGGAAAGAACCGCAACAGCGCGCCGAATTCACTGAAGAGGCCAAACACTGGCAGCCCGGCTATACACCTCAAGCCAATGGCGCTTTAGCTAAAAGCTATACGTTGCTAGGTATAGAACCCGGCACACCTCATGCAGAGGTAAAATCAGCGTACAGGCGTTTAGCGCTCAAGTTTCACCCAGATACCAGCAAACTCCCGCTAGAAGAGGCAGAAGCGCGCTTTCGAGAGCTGACAGAGGCTTATGAAGCGCTGTGCCGCGCCAACGGCTGGACATAAAAAGCCGCCACACATTGGTGACGGCTATCCACAAAATTCACATGAGAACTAGAGGCTATAGACCTCTCCAAATTTATCTTTCAGATACTGGATATAATCATCCGCTTGAATGCTTTGGCCAGTGATGCGCTGGGTGAGTTCATCAGCAGTGAACTTGCGCCCATGGCGGTGAATTTTGTCGTTCAACCAGCTAAGTAAGGTACTGAACTCGCCCTGTTCTATTTGCTCTGGAATTTCTGGGCATTCTTTCACAGCTTGGGCGTAATATTGCGCAGAAAGCAGGTTACCCAAGGCGTAAGTGGGGAAGTAGCCAAACAACCCAACTGACCAATGCACATCTTGCAAGCATCCTAGCGCATCATTGGGCGGAACAATGCCGAGATAAGATTCGAACTTGGCGTTCCATGCCTCTGGCAAATCTTCTACCTGTACATCGCCAACTAACAGCGCCTGCTCAAGTTCAAAACGAACCATAATATGCAGGTTATAAGTCGCTTCGTCTGCCTCAACGCGGATGAACGAGGGTTCAACTTTGTTGATGGCGCGGTAGAAAGTCTCTAAATCAACATCATCAAACTGCCCCGGAAATGCTTTGCGTAGCTGTGGCAGCGCCCATTTCCAGAAGCCTTTGCTGCGCCCGACGATATTCTCCCACAAGCGCGACTGGCTTTCGTGCACACCGAGCGATGTGCCACTATCAAGAATTGTGCCATCAAGCTCTGGCGCAACGCCTTGCTCATAGAGACCATGCCCTGCTTCGTGCATCATACCAAACAAGGCGGGGTTAAGGTGATTCGGATCAAAGCGGGTGGTAATGCGCACATCATTGCGGGAGAAGTGCGTACAGAAAGGATGTACCGATTCCGCTTGCATGCCGCGTGAAAAGTCGAACCCGTATGCCTTAATAACGCTGAGGGCAAATTCGCGTTGCTTAGCAATGTCGAGTGGCTGGCGCAGTGGTGCATCGCTGACACGGTCTTTAACTTCATTAATGGCGGCAATCAACTCAACAAG
>DAOTWU010000485.1:0-5876 GCA_034435735.1 Anaerolineae bacterium
ATTGAACGTGATGAGGAGAATAGCCAGAAAAACCGAAATCGTATTTCAGCTAGTGGACAAGAATTTTTAGCACTCGTTGAAGAAAATGAAAAGTTAAAAGCACTGTTAGAAAAACGACCTGTAGACGAAGCATCTCAATTAAGTAAATTATGTACAAAAATCGATATTAACGCGAGGTAATCCCTGAAGAAGCGACTTAGTGTAAAGTCGCTTCTTATCCTTACCCACCCCGTTCTTGTAGCCATTTTTGGCGGTTGGCGGCGCGGGAGATTTTGCCGCTGGATGTTTTTATCAGCCATTTATCCCCCACCAAATGCACATAGCTCAGCGTGACGGTGGTTTGGCTAGCGACGGCCTGCCGTATCGCCTGCGAAATTTGCTTGCGGGCGGCGGGGTCATCAGTATCAACTTCTGCCACAGCGGCGATAAGTTCCGTGCCTTCGCGCTCATCGGGCACGCCAAAGACCACCGCGCGCCCCGGATGCACGCCATCAACAGTGTTGATAATCGCCTCTATGTCCTGCGGGTAGACGTTTTTGCCCGCGTTGATGATGAGGTCTTTTTTGCGGCCAATGACATAGACCTCGCCATCCGCCATATAGCCCATATCGCCAGTGAAGTACCAGCCATCGCGGAAGGGGTCTAAATCGGGGCGCTTGTAATAGCCGCTGAGCATACAATCGCTGCGTATGACCAACTCGCCGACGTGGCGCTCCTCTAAAAATGCGCCGTCCTCTGCGGCGACACGCACCTCTGTATGGGGGATGGACACACCACAAGACACCATCACCCGCGCGTGCGGATGGTCGGGCGCAACGGGGGCGGCGTGACGGGCTTCATCAAGGGCGAGGCCGTCAACAATATCACGGCGGGCGCTTTGGTTGGGCGGCGTCTGCGTCACGGCAAAGGTGTTTTCCGCCATGGCATAGCTCACCGCCAACATCTCCTCACGGACGCCTAAGGGGGCGAAGCGCTCTAAAAATAGCTGGTGGCTATCGTGGCGCACAGGCTCAGAGCAGTTGATGAAGGCGCGCATACTGGCCAGAGACAAGCCCTCTATATCGCGAGAGCGTACCCGACGAGCACAGTGGTTATAGGCGAAGTTCGGCAACCAGCACAGCGTGCCCTTATGGGCGTGAATCGCGCGGAATAGTAGCGCTGGACGCCGCACCCAATCAAAGGGCGACATGAGCACCAGCGGCACGCCCTGAATGAGCGGCATGAGGAAGCCAGCAATCAGCCCCATATCGTGATATAGCGGCAACCACGACACGACGACATCATCCGCCCGCAGCGCCAGCGCGTCGCTATAGCTAGCAATTTGGTTGAGAACAGCTTGATGCGAGAGCGCCACGCCCTTTTGCAAGCCTGTTGTGCCGCTGGAATGTTGCAAAAAGGCGATTTCATCGGCGGCGGGCGTGTGCTGTTCAAAGCTGGCGACATCTTCGGCGGGGATGAGGCCGCGCAAGTGGTCTGAGCCATAAACGGGGCAATCAACGGCAGCGCCCAATGTAGGGGCGAACTCGTCTGTTGTCAAAACAGCGCGCACCCCAGAAAGCCGCACCAACTCGCCCATGTTGCGCATGTAAATCTGCGGGTCAAGCTTCTCGGTGAGCGTGGGGAACATCGACGGAATAGCGCCGACCAACATCGCGCCCCAAAACAGATAAATGCTCTCAAGGTTCTGCACGTGGGCGACAATGATTAAATCGCGCGGCTTCACGCCCAAATGCTTCAGGGCGGCAGCATAGCGGCGCACCTCGCGGCGAAAGGCGGCGCGGGTAATGACAATGTCGGGCTGGTCGGTCTCTACGTAGATAATGGCCGCACTGTCATCCGCTTGCTTCAGCGCGGCGGCGTCCAGCAGGGTATGGTACTCGGTGCGGGTGGCTAATTTCAACATAGGCATTATTGCAAATCGCGCATGACACGGGCAACCATCTGGTTGAGGGTATCCATCTTGGCGACAGTCAAATCTGGGTCGGGGATATAGACGCCGAAGGCCTCTTCGACAAAAACCGCCAGCTCTGCCAGCGCAAAAGAATCCATCAGGCCGCCTGTGATAATGCCTTCGTCGTCGGTCAAGTCATAGCTTTCATCGCGGATGAGTTCGCGCTTGATGAATTCGCGCATTTTCTCGCGTACTGTTGTCTCGTCCATCGGTTACACCTCTTTATTCACTGTTTGCTATCGCCCTGCACCAGCGCCATGATATGGGGGGCAAGCGCTTCTGCCAGTTGTGCCGTCCCCTCTGGCGTCATATGGACAGGGCTATCGGTAAATTCTTCAGGCGCGATGATACGCCACAGGTCAACATAGTGCCAGCCGTTTTCTTCTGCCTGTGCGGTCATCAATTCGCGGTATTGGTCATATGCCCAGCGGGGATAGAAGAAGTTATAGCGCACGTCGCTATTTTCACCATCGCTGATGAACATCGGCTCGTTGACCAGCAACAACGGCACATCGCCCGCAATTTGGTGACCAGCCGCCAGTACGTCAAAAGCGAGGTCATCGACTGTCAGGGTTTGCGGTTGGGGGAAGTCCTCTCCCCAAGCGACAGCGTCCGCCTCAAAATCGGATTGGCGCAGGGTATAGCTTTCAGGGATATACTGGTCAATCCCCGTCGCCCCCCACATGAAACCATAGAGCTGCAGGCGCAACCAATCCGCCAGCGGGCGGCGTTGGCCGATGATGGTCTGCGCCATGAAGTCCGTTTCGGCCTCTAGGGTGGCGGTATCATAAGCCAAACCATAGCGCTCAATAAAAGCAGCAGCGCGGGCGGGGTTGCGGGCGACGATTGGCGCTTCTAATTGGCGAGAGCGCGGGAAGGATTGCGCCGTCACCAGCCAAACGATCATATCTGGCTCGTACTGCATGGCATATTCTAGCAATAGCGCATCTTTCATCAGCGCCATGATAGGATGGCCGAGATTGTAGAAAACGAGGCGGCGGCCATCATCTAGTTGCAGGCCTTGCGCATTGAGGAAGGCGCTCAACGTTTGGTCGGGCGGCAGTAAAAAGCCCCATGTAGAAGAATCGCCCAGCAGCACAACGCGAAATTCATCGCGGGCTTTCGGCTGGCTGATGACGTGCGTGGCGAACATCGTCGGAATATTATCCACGCTGAGGTTATACGCGCGGGCGGGGTCTTCGCCATAGGGCAGGCGAACGCGCCCAGCCACCAGCCAGTTATATATTGAGATGCGACCAATCGCATCCAGCGGCGTCAGGGCGGCATAGAGCACATTCAGCAACGCGAACAGCAATGCGGCCTTGAGCAAAACGCGGACGACAAAGCCCCATGTATAAGGTTGTTGCGGTTGGGTGAGCCACTTCCAGCCTTGCATTATGCGCCCCCAAACAGTTTCACAAAGACGGACAAAGCGGTTTGAGCATCTGGCAGGGCGAACCACACCCAGCCCAGCGCCACAAAGTGAAAGGTGAGCACAACGCCCGCCCCGTGCCACAAGCGTTTTTGCGTGGGTTTGTCCTTAAGGCCGTTATACCAGCGGCGGGTGCGGTCGCTCCACATTTTGTGGATGAACAGCCCCAACCCATGCCACACGCCCCAGATGATGAATGTCCACGTCACGCCATGCCACAAGCCAATAACCAGCATGGTGCTCATATGCCCGGCAAACTGAATAATCTGGTTCGAAGGGCGCGGCTTGCGGCGCAAAAGCGCGCGCGTTAACGGCGAGTAAATATAGAAGCGCGCCCAATTGCTGAGGGTGATGTGCCAGCTTTGCCAGAAGCCTTGAAGATTGTTCTTGAGATAGGGGCGGTCAAAGTTCTCTGGTAGTTTGATGCCGAACAGAATGCCGATGCCAATGGCAATATCAGAATAGCCGCTGAAATCGAAAAACAGGCGAAAAGCATAAGCATATAGCAGTAGCCACAGCGCAAGGCCTTCCGCTTGCTCTGCATTAACACCATTAAGGGCGAACAGGGCGATGCTGTCGGCGATGACGAATTTTTTCATCAAGCCAACGGCGATGCGTCCGCCACCTTCTACCCAGCGGGGTGGCGCAAAAATCGCGGCATCGGATAGGGCGCGATGGTCTTCCTGAAAGCGCTCAGCACGGTCAATGGGGCCAGCGGTGAGCGCGGGGAAGAAAATAATATAGTTGAGATATTCCAGCAGGCTTAAATCGGGCAGTTGACCAGTTTGGCGGTCGCGTAGTGTATGCAAAATGCGGAAGGCAATATAGGAAAAGCCCAGCCATGTCAAATCAATCGGCGTCGCTAGTGTGGGGTCTGCGCCCGCATTTTGGCGCAAGAGTGCGGCCAACCACGTCGCCAGCGCCTCTGTCTTGAAGATGGTGAACGTGATGATAATGGCGAAAATAGCGGCCTGTACTAATCGCCGCCCCTTGATGGCACGCGCCAGCCCGTAGATGAGCGCCACGCCCAGCGCCAAGCCCAAGATAACGGTTTCGATGGGCGGGGGACGGGAGGCCGTTGGGCGCAAAGCAGGGGCGAGATAGCGCGTAGCCGCCACCGCCAACACCAGCCCCAAAACGACAATGAGCGTTTTCAGGTCATCGCGTGTAAATATAGGGGATGGGGTATCTGCGTCGCGGGGCTTCGTCACCGCCCAACCGCCAATAGCGATGAGCAGGGTGGCAGTGGGAAAGGCAAAATCGAGATAGCGCACATCGATAAAGGGCTGTAGCCAATAGACGGCCACCACACTGATGGCCAACAGCGCCCAAGCGCGCCAGCGCCCGCGCACCAACACGGCATACAGCAGCGCTAATGTGCTGAAAACGGCAATATGAATGAGCGTCACGGTATTAGAACCCCTGATAAATCCATTGTGGCGCGCTATCGGTCGTGACCACAATGAGCAAAATCGCTAACACGGCCAGACTGAGCGCAAAGACATTTTCACGAGAGAGTATACGTCGTAACATCGCGGTTTCCATTGTGCATGTGACCGCTTAAAATCGCGGTAAGAAATCAAGTGTATAGTATAGCGACAAATTATAACGACGAAAAAGCATATTCAGGAGGTTGACTATGGTGTTATTGCGGAAGTACGGTTTGTTATTGTTATTGGCGTTGGTGTTGGCGGTGGGTGGCGTATTGGCGCAAGATGAAGAGCCGCTGACAGCGGAAGATTTAGGCATTGACCTCTCGCCACCAGAATATGGGGCGTTTGATGAGGCAGATGTGGCGGATATAGACGTAACAGCTTACCCCATTTTGCCAGAAGTGACCGAACACGCCCGTATTATCTACCAACGCGGCATTGAGGCAGGTAATAACCCGCACCGCTTCTCTAAATTGGGCGATTGCATGACAGCCACTTACGAGCATTTTCTTGGCCCCTTTGGCACGGGGGAGTATGACCTCGGCGAGTATGAGGAGTTACAGGCGGTCATCGACCACTTCAGTGTGCCCGCGCGTGATGAGGGCTTTGAGTTTGATTCGTTCGCCAATCCTGGTTTGGCGACGGCCAACGGCTTCAATACGGCCAGTGTGCTAGATTCCATTTGGGCGAACCCGAATTGGTGCCAAGCAGGGGAAAGCCCACTCGCCTGTGAATACCGCGCAACCAAGCCCATCTACTCGCTGATTATGTTCGGCACAAATGACGTGATGTTCATCCCAGCGGCGGACTTTGATTTTTACCTGCGCACCGTTGTACTAGAGACGATTAACCGCGACATCGTGCCGATACTCTACACCATCCCCACCCGCCCCGAATTTCCAGAACGGACGACACTTTACAATCAGATTATCATCAATATCGCCGAAGACTATGACCTGCCACTGGTGAACTTGTGGCTGGCCATTCAGGACTTGCCCAACGAAGGCGTTGACCCGATTGAGCCTATTCATCTCAGCTTTGCGGAAGAGGGCAATAGCGG
>DAOTWU010000486.1:0-6406 GCA_034435735.1 Anaerolineae bacterium
AGGCATATACCTAGCCTGTAATTTTAATATAACAGAAAACTTAGTTAATTAAGCTTAATTTCACAGAATTTTCATGAGAAAGTCTATCCCGTCGCCGTGGCATAATCTGGCAAATCGCGCTCCATATAGCGAATTGTTGGCCAGCGATAGATAAGGACGGAACTTACAAATATCAACAGTCCACTGAAAACAAACATGAGGCCAATCCCCGCGCCAGCGCTATCGCCCACCAGCAAAGCAAAATTTTGCCAAAACGGCATATTTACCGCTGGCTCAAAAACGGTGTCAGCCAGTGGCCCCACCAAAAGATAGCCCACAATGGTCAACAGTTGCGAGACTTGCGCCATAGCAGCAAATACCCTGCCCTGCACATCTGGCGGCACTTTGGCCTGTAATAGCGAAGTGATAGCGCTGCTGGAGAGGGCGAAGATGAACATCACGAGGAAGAGAAATAGGGATAAGGTGATGGCATTTTGCGAAATGCCAATACCAATGAGCAAAATCCCAATGAGCGCCATACCCGGTACAATCACCCGCACACGGGGATGTAACCCGCCCCACGCCAACATGAATAAGCTGCCGCCAATCGCACCAAGCCCGTAGATGCTGAGGACGATGCCCGTTTGCGTCGTATTGGTTAACCTGGCGAAAACGTAGGGGATGGTGATTGATAAGATGCCGCTAAATAGCAGGTTCATCGTGCCAATATACAGAATGAGCACGAGCAACGGGCGGTACAGCCACATGAAGCGAAAACCACCGAGCACTTGCCCCCAAAAAGAGCCGCTGAAATTACGCCCGATATGGGTTTGTTCTGGTCGGGGGATGCGTAGGAAAAGCAAGGCGGCCATAGCGATGATAAACGTAGCAAAGTCAATGAACATCGCGCCCTCAACGCCAATCAAGCCATAGAGCAAGCCGCCGAGCGATGGGGCTAAGGCCTGGGCAATCGAGGTGCTCAAGGTGCGGAGGGCGTTGGCGCGCTCGCGATGCGTATCTGGGACAAGTAATGTAATGGAAGCGGTATAGGCCGGCCCCTGAAAAATCTGGAACAAGGATTGAGCAAATACCACAGCATACAAATGCCATAACTGGAATGTGCCAGTGATGAGGCTTATATAGAGGAGTAGCGTCGCAATGGCCTGCCCCGTATCGCTCAGCGCCATCACTAGCCGCCTATCTAAGCGATCGACAAATGCGCCCGCAAAGCTATAAAGCAGGGCGCGCGGCACAAAGCCGAAAAATGCGGTTAGCGCAATAGGGGTGGCATCGCCCGTTTCTGTATATATCCAAACACTGACCGCAAAGCTACTGAGATAACCGCCTAATAATGAAAGTGCTTGGGTGATGACAAGCGTATAAAATGTGCGTAGTCTGCGCTGTGTATCCATAAAATATGCCCCTGTTTTGGGGACAGTATAGCGATTAGAGGGGCGAGCTGCTATAAATAGCTTAGTAAGCACAAGAAAGCAAACTATAACTACCAGCACATTGTCCCCAATTTAGCGGCGAAAATCCCAAAATCAACCCCCATCAACCCCCTAAATACACCTTTTGATGGATGCCAAGGTATCAATTTTAACGTTACAGTATGTAAGATGATTGTGTAGGATGCTACATCATGATAGCCACTTTCACCGCCTTTGATACACACACCGAAGTTAGCGGTCAGTTCATTGCAGACAACTTAGCACATATCAAGGCCGCCACATTGTACCCCGTGTTAGAGGCACAAGGGCTGAATCACATCGACACACAACGCTGGTATCCGATTCAAGTGTGGCTCAATGTACTGCGCAACCTAGCGCAGGATGCCCCAACATCAACCGACTTCGTAGCAACGGGCATCCGCATTGGAGAACAGCTCACACTAAGCCCTGAGGTGAAGTCCATCGAAACCGCTTTGCGAGCGCTGGAAGCTTTCTACACCAATAACCATCGTGGTGGCGACGCGGGATACATCGAAGTTCTGCCATCCACTCATCGCGTCGTCACCCTCCATATCCATACGCCGTATCCTGCAAACCTGTGGTATGGTGTGATATATGGGGTGGCGCGGCGTTTCCTGCCACCGAGAAGCACATTACAGGTCGCTATGGAAACGCTGGAAGATGTTCATCGCTATATTGTTTCATGGTGAGCCGTGCAAAGTTTGCCAAATAGGGCTACAATAGAGAAAATTCGCACAAAGCATTCACCATCCACATGAAGCAGGAGACCGGGAGGACTCGGGAAAGTGGCAGAGCAAAATCACATCCATCAAGCAGAGGTTAGCGGTGTACCGTTGTTGGCGGCTTACATGACCCCACAAACTGGGCTAAAGCGCCTGTTTGAGCAGCATGGGCTTTGTGAACCTGACCCGTTGGCCTGGTATTCATTGCAACATTGGATGGACATCCTGGATAAGGTCGCCACAACGCCCGATGGCACAGAGCAACTCGTCTATGTGGGCGCGGCCTTCGCAGCAGAAATGCCCTTACCGCCAATGATTAATGACATTGGCGTTGGTATGGCATTTTTGGATGTGCTCTACCAGCAGCTGCACCGCGGGGATGCTGGCGCAGTACGGGTGAAACAACCCGGCTGTAACCATGTCACAATTTACAACGAAACACCCTATCCCGATGCGTTCTGGTATGGCCTGCTACAGGGCTTGCTCGCGCGGATTGCCCCATTTGCAGAGCTGAACATCCGCTACGAAAACTCAACCTACACAATTGTCTGGCAACCCGAAACTGCCATTAGCGGCATGTGAGGGTTACATTGAAAGACGCCGGGCAACATACTGCCTTAGGCTTGTAGTTTGCACAAGAGGACGTATGCCTTACACCTGCGACTGGCTCATACCCAATCGCGTAGTTTTGATGCGCTTTGAAGGCGAAATTAGCACCGCCGATGTCATTGAAGCTTACCACACGCTGCGGCCTTATTGCGCTCAAGTGAGCGATGGGCAGTTTCACATCTGTATTGATGTTCAGGGGGTTAACGCTTACACACAGGAGATTGTGCGGTTACGCAACAAAATTCGCCTGGGTGAGTTGGATAAATATGGTTGGATAACGATCATCGGCCATAATCCGGTAGCGATATATTCCATCACAACACTATGTCATATGTTGCACCTGCATTTTAGAGTGTTCTCTATTGCAGAAGCTGCCATGGACTTTCTAGTGCAACAAGACGCAACATTGAAGACCTATACATCGTAGAAAATTGCGTTTTTACGAGAGGGCGTTAGTTTATTATGCCCATCATAAGGCAACTCGCTCTTGTCCCCGGCGGGTTGCCATTTTTTGTTTGCGCTACCCGCACTGTTCCCCGTGGGTGTATAATGCATACGGGTTGGCTAAACCAATGGAGGGACAATGAGCAGCACCCTTTTCAAATGTAGCATTCTGATATTCATGGCGGCATTGTTGAGCGCCTGCGCGGCAACTACGCCCCAAATTATCCCGACATTGAAACCCACCGCGACGGCGACATTCACGCCATCGCCCACTTTTACTCGCGAGCCAGAACTCACACCCTCTGCCACAGCGCCGCCACCAACGGCCACACGTGGCCCCTCGCCCACCCCGCTATTCCGCCCGACGATTACACCACAGGGCACAATACCGCCGACGCGCGTCTTAGACCCAAACGCGCCGCGTATTGAATTTTTTGAAGCTGAAGCGAATGCAGTCGCGCCGGGCGATACGTTTAATGTGTTCTGGTCGGTGCGTAATGTCAACAACGCGGTGATATACCGCTTAGATGCGCAGGGTAACCGCGAAGCCTTATGGAATGTTGAGCCGGCGGGTACGCAAGCCATCCCCACCCGACGCCGCGACCGTGGGCAGATTAATTTACTGTTGGTGGCCAGCCGCGGCAATATTGAGGTACAGCAGCCATTAACCGTGTTGCTAGAATGCCCAATACCGTGGTTCTTTGCGCCTGCGCCCGATACCTGCCCAACAGACCCCGCCATCCAAACCCGCATGTTAGAAAGCCCCTTTGAGCGCGGGCGAATGATTTATGTGCAGGAGCGCGACCGCATCTATACCCTGTTCAACGACGGCAGAGAACCGGCATGGGTGGCCTTCCAAAACCGCTATGACCCCGCCGTCCATGATGAGATTGACCCCAATTTTGTGCCGCCAACAGGTTACTACCAGCCGCGTGGCATTTTGGGCTTCATCTGGCGCGCCAATGATACCGTGCGCAACCGTTTAGGCCTTGTCGTTGGCCTTGAGTATGCCATTGCTTATGAGGGCTTCTTTCAAACAGCAACCAACACCGCTGGCGATGAGGTGTTGTATATCTCCAGTGCAGATGGTGGCGTCATTCAACTAGAGCCAGGCGGCATCGTTTGGGAACTCATCCCACCACCATAAGGGGGCGAACAATGTGGCGTTTATGCTGGTTCATTTTATTGCCCCTGCTACTGGTAACGGGCACACAAGCAGAACGACCGCCCCTCTTGCCAGATAGTCGTTTTGTCTATGGCCCCGATGCCATCACTTTTGACATGGCGGCATTTATTGAAAGCAAAGCGGGCTACTTGCGGCAAGCCGGCGCAACAGTGGTCATCAATGGCGATGATGGTCAACCCCGCCAACATACAGAAGCAGCCGCACAGGTGGTGCTACGGGTGGCGCGCGATTATAGCATTGACCCGCGTTTGCTGCTGGCGCTGCTGGATTATCAAGCAGGCTGGTTGAGCCAATCGCGCATTTCCAACGAAGCGCGTCTTTATACATTCATCGCGGATGAGAACTATCGCGGTCTTTATGCCCAATTAAAATGGGCGGCCAATGAACTCAATCGCGGCTTTTATGGCTACCGATTTCGTAATATGCGCGCGTTCACGCTGGCCGATGGGGCGGAGATAAACGCCCATGACGCGCCCAACGCCGCTACAGTGACTTTATGGCGCTTCTTTGGTTTGCTCTATGGCGAAACGCAATGGGAAATCGCAACCGGCGAAAATGGTTTCATCGCCACTTACCAAGCGCTTTTTGGCGACCCATTCGATGCGCCGCCCCTATCCCCCCTACCGGAAGGGCTGCAACAACCTTACTTGCGTTTGCCTTTTGCACGAGGCGAAGTTTGGCGCTTGACCGGTGGACCACATGGTTCGTGGGGCGATGGTAGCGCTTGGGGTGCGTTGGATTTTGCGCCGCCAGATGCAGGGCTAGACGCCCGTCCGCCTTGCTTCACATCAGACTATCCTGTTCGTGCAGTAACGAATGGTATTATATCGCGCAGTGGTGACGGCGTGGTTATCCTTGACCTTGATGGCGACGGCATTGAACATACAGGTTGGGCAATTCTTTACTTGCATATTGCCGAACAGGGGCGCATTGAAGACGGGCAAACAGTTGAAGCGGGCGATATTATCGGCTATCCCGCTTGTGCTGGGGGTTCATCTGCGGCTACTCATCTCCATATAGCGCGGCGTTATAATGGCGTATGGCTACCAGCCTATTGCCATGGCTGCACTGCCCGCACTATGACGCCACAGTTTGTACTCTCTGGCTGGTGGGCGGTGGGCTATGAAGGGCAAGTCTATCAAGGATACTTATATCGTGGAGAGCGCCGCGTAGAAGCAATTGAAGGGCGTCATACACAGGAGAACGAAATATCATGGTGAAAATAGCGCGTTTGTTTACCAGTTTATTGCTCGCTATGTTGGTCATCTTGCCAGCGGCGGCACAGGATGATGAAGATTTGCCACAACCGCCCTTGCCCGACTATGTGCTCATTATTGTGATGGATGGCTTGCGTCCGGATGCTATCGCCGAGGTGGAAACGCCAAACTTCGATTTTCTGATTGAAAACGGCGCGGTAGATATGGAAGCCAAGACGGTTTTCCCACCAGCAACCTTGCCCGCTATCACCTCAATTTTAACGGGGTACGATGTTGAGCAGCATGGCGTAGATTGGAACAGCGACGAGGCAGTGATTATCGAAACGCCGACAGTGCTCACATTGGCGCAAGAAGCGGGCTACCGTGCGGCGATGGTCGTAGGCAAGACGCTGCTTAACCAACTTCACCAGCGCGATGATGTGGTATATGAAGAGGGTTTGCTGGGCGATAGAAGCGTGGTCAACCGTACCATTGAGCTGTTGGAAGATGGTTATGAAGTGCTATTTGTACACTTCCCCAATCCGGACTTCTTCGGGCACCGACGCGGCTGGATGAGCGAAATATACCTGTTTGAACTGGAAGAGACAGACCGCCAGCTAGGGCGGCTCTTGGCGGAATTGGATACCTTAGGCATTGCGGACGATACGCTCATCATCGTGACCAGCGACCACGGCGGCAGCGACTTCAATCATGGGGCAGATATTCCAGAAGATATGCTCGTACCGTGGATTATTGCGGGTGCGGGTGTGGCGCAAGGCGTTGAGCTTGAAGATATAA
>DAOTWU010000487.1:0-2365 GCA_034435735.1 Anaerolineae bacterium
TGACGTTTTGCGCCGTGCCCATCGCTTCCAACTCTGCCATGACCGATTCATAAGTATCCACAGTACACCTCTTTAGAATATCTGTTCTATAATGGCATTGTAGAAGAAAAAGGCGGGGGTGTCAAGCAAGCTGATGGTGCTCATGATAGCACCTGCACCGCTATGAGCCGATTTTTACCCTGCTTGACACGTCACGGCCACTTATGATATAGTTCGCTCAGTGTTTGATAAGTTTTCAGTTAAAGGAGCACGCAATATGGGACGTGTGATAAACAATAAACAACACGAAGTCATCCTGACGGGCGTGCCTCCTATCCGTTAGAACCTCGCTTGCGGCCTGTTCGATGTAGCAGGCCTTCCCGCACAGCGACACCGACAACTTCACCAGCGACGGCACACCCGTGCACTACCGGTAAGGTGGGCGCGTTTTTGCTTTTCTGCGCGTGCGCCACCTATGGCGGGTGCGTATTGGCGTGTGTTACGTGGCTGTTGCTCTCTGCTCACTATTTCCCACTTTCACAACGCTGATACCCCCTGAGTTTCAACCAGTATCGCACTTGTATTGATGGAGCAGTGAAGCGGTGTCTAAAAACCGTGATGATTTTTCAACTGAATACGACCGTTATAGCGACTATGAGGACGCTTTTGACCCGCTACGGCGTGACCGTCAAGCGCGGCGCAAGCGTAAGCCTAAACAACAACATCAGCCCAAGCGTAACCGCCAGCAAGTGCTGCAAGATATTGCCGATGTTGATGCGCTAGAGGCAGGTTTTGCTATTACCTACCAGCCAGCGCTCTTTGAACAGGGCTGGCTTAAAGAGGCATTGCGCCCGTTCTTTGAGCAGGCGCTCATCACCGATGTGCTAGCCAAAGTGAAAGGCGGCAAAGAGGCCAATGTTTACCGCTGCGCCGCCCATCCTTCAACGGGTGTGCAGTGGTTGGCGGCAAAGGTCTATCGTCCGCGCATGTTCCGTAACTTGCGTAACGATAAGCAATACCGCCAAGGGCGGGAGTTACTGAGCACCAGCGGTCGCCCCCTCAAAGCGCGTGATAAGCGTATGCAGCGCGCCATTGCCAAAGGTAGCAGCTTCGGCGAATCGTTGGAGCATACCTCATGGCTGATGCACGAATATCGCGCTATGCAGGCGCTATACAACGCTGGCGCTGATGTGCCGCGCCCCTATGGCGTGGGGGAAATGGCCGTCATCATGGGCTATGTCGGTGATGAACAGCAGCCCGCGCCCACCTTGCACGAAATCCACTTACCGCCTGATGAGGCGCGCCAGATATGGCGGCGGATTGTGCACAATATCGATTGCTTGCTGCAACAGGGGTATGCCCATGGCGATTTATCCGCCTACAACATCCTATACCACGAGGGCGCTATTACCCTGATTGATTTCCCGCAGGTGGTCGATATTCACCACAACCCCGACGCCCGCGCTATCTTTGCGCGTGATGTCTATCGCGTGTGCCAGTATCTCGCCGAAGTGGGGCTATTCCAAAACGCCGAACGTATCGCCCACCGTGTGACGGCGATGCTTTGGGAGCGCTATGTGCGCGGCGATTTTGAGGATAAGCTGGCGGATGTCTCGCTTTTCGAGGTTGAGGAAACCGATTTGTAGGAGTGTAAAACGGACGATGCGACATTTTGCAGAATGCAGTTATGAGGAACAAGTGGCACGCCTGACCGCCACCGCGCAGCAGGTTGCCGCCACTTATGGCCTCAATGTTGACCAGATAACGCTATTGGTCTATGTCAATAACGCCGTTTTTGAGGTGCAAACCTCTAGTGGGCGTTACATTTTGCGGATGCACCGCCCCCACTACAAAACTCCCGAAATCATCCGCTCGGAACTCATCTGGTTGCATGCCCTTCACAACGAGGCCGCGCTATGTGTGCCCTTGCCTGTAAAAACAGCAGCGGGGGAATGGCTAGCGCAGGGCGTCGTCGAAGGGCTAGACAGGCCGCTGACTTGTGTCCTGTTCCATGCGCTGGAGGGCGCGCCGCTGGCCGCTGCCGAGTATTCGCTGGCGCAAGTTGAGCAGGTGGGCGCGTTTTTAGGGCGCTTGCATGCACATAGCCGCGCCTTCGTCCCGCCCGCTGGCTTTAACCGCCCCCGCTTAGACTATGACGGCCTCTTTGGGGCGAATGGCGTTTATGCCGCTCACGCTGACGCCGCACTATTCACCAATAGTGACCGCGCCGTATTTGCCGAAGTGGGGCAACAGGTGCAAAAGGTCATGGCGGCGCTGGAGCAAGAAGATGGTTTCGGCCTCATTCATGCCGATTGCATCGCTAAGAACATGCTTTGGCAGGGTGATGCGCTATGCGTCATTGATTTTGATGATTGTGCCTATGGCT
>DAOTWU010000488.1:0-2262 GCA_034435735.1 Anaerolineae bacterium
CCCGATTACAGGGGCAGCATGGTCGCCTGATAGCGTTTCTATACTCTTGTGGGCGGGACAAGGTGCGGCGCTGCTCAATGCAGATGGGGAGCCGATTGCCAATTTGTCCATTAATGCGCCGGTGTTAGATGCCGCATGGCATACTGATAGTAGCGTTTTCTACACACTGATGCGCGATGGTTCGGTGCTTTTGTGGGGGCGTAATGGCAACCTCATTGACCGCATCACCACAGCAGAGCCAATTTATGGCGCGGTCTGGTCGCCTGATGGTCACGCCTTGTTGACATGGGGGAATGATAATGTTGTGCGTGTATGGGATTTGGAAGCAGGGTTGACCTTCATCGCGCCCCAGCCAGATACAATTTTGAGTGCGGCGTTCCATCCTGACCAAACACACCTACTCATCAGTTTGCGCGATGCAACGGTGCGCATTTGGCTGGCCGATGTTGATGCGCTGCTTCGTTTGGGGCGGGGATATAAAACCCGCGAACTCACTGCCGATGAGCGCGAACGTTTCTTCTTGCCGCGCCGCGTCATCCGCGAGGAAGATTTAGCGGCCAAAGGCGCGGGGCGGTAAAGCCTACCTGATGCCCCATTCTTCTGCTACAAATAGCGGTATAACCATCGCTAAAAAGAGGGAATGGGGCTATGTTCAAATATATTCGCGCGTTTTTCGTGGCTTTGCGCATGACCTTGCGCGGAGAGCAACCGCCGCCGCCACGCTATCCATTGTTGACGGCATGGCTAGAAGATGGCCAACAACTCACCGAACAAGCGATTGCTGCCGCCGATGCTGTCGGGTTCGATAGTGCAGCGCGGCAAGCGGTTCAGGTGCGGGTAGATGGGCGCGATTATGCGTTAGATGTGCTGTTGCGCGGTGTCCTCTATAATATGGAGACGGAATACCCGTATCTATTGCGCAGGGGCGGGCAGTATAATCTCACCGCCATTTATGCCGGCAACATTAACGACCGCTACCGCATTCAGCGCATACTAGAAATTGAGATGATTGGCCAATATCCCGCTTTTATGCAGGCGTTGCAGGCGCTGCTAGCGCATTTAGAGACACCGCCACAAGAGGGGCAGACTGAAGCGGACTAAAGGCCGTTGGGGGAATGGTCTTCTATAATATAAGTGGCGATAATTTCTGCTACTTGCTCTACATCATAACGCCCTTGCGCCACCTGTAAAACAATCGCGCGCGCTTCTTCATCCGTCCATGTAATGCGGTGCTTGTTCAACATGAGGAAGCGCTCTACGACAAGGCGGGCGGTGCGCTTATTGCCGTCGGCAAACAGGTGATGATAGGCCAGCGAGTGCAGCATGGCGGCAGCCTTATCGACCAGCGTGGGGAATTGCTCTTCGCCAAACAGCACGATATATGGCCGCGCCGCTGCCGAACGCAGTAAATGGCGGTCGCGGACGAAGGGGCGTTCATTGAGCACTTGTTGGTTGATGCTATAAATTTCTGCGGGCGTCATGATGACGATGGAATCATCCATAACCCAGCCCCTAGCGGCTTGCCAGTTGCTCTAACAGCCAGTTATGCCGTTCCATAATTTCGGAGATGATGCCCATATCCTGCGCGATGTTGGGCTTGGGATAGGCTTGGCAGGGCTTGGTGCTGAGCCATGTCGCCAATTCACCGACTTGTACTCTCCCCAGTGCCGTTTCCAAAATGACGTGTAAGGCTTCTTCCGACGACCAAATAGGGCAAAGGCCATTGACTTGCAAGAAGAATATCATCCCCACCGTGCCCGTGCGTTTGTTGCCATCGGTGAAGGGGTGGTTGCGGACTATCGCATGCAGCAAGGCCGCCGCTTTCTCTTGGCGAGAGGGAAATGCATCCATGCCAAATGCGCTGGACTGAGGCCGTTGTACAGCGGCTTGCAAAAGGCCTATATCGCGTATTTGCTGCTCGCCGAGCAAAATACGCTGGTTGTTGAGCACACGCCCATTGATGTATAGGAGTTCGTCAGTTGTCAGATAGCGCATAAGATTTTTACAGGTAAAGGTTATTGATCTCATTGTAGCAGTTTCAAGAGGGTAAAAACAAGCAAATTTTCGAAATTTTTCCCAAAAAATTGTTACATCGTTAAAGTGTTTGTTATGAAGCCTCAAAAGAAAAAGGCATGCCCATTGACATGCCTTCAACAACATCGTCCAAGCACAAAACTTTTTATGGTTGGGGTTCTTCAGTCTCTGCTACGGCGGTTTGCGTCGCAAAGACTGCCGTCTGCGTCATCAGTATCCACTCGCGCA
>DAOTWU010000489.1:0-2482 GCA_034435735.1 Anaerolineae bacterium
GCATTGAGCCACCTTTGCCACCACTCGTGCCAGTCTTGCGCCCCATCATCTCCGCCATGCAAGCATTGGCATCGACCCCGCGCGCTAGGGCGATGCCATGGTCACGATAGGCGGTAATGACATGGTCGCGTGGCTCTAATGCCGCCAATGAGCCAACACCAACCGCTTCTTGCCCGCTATAAAGATGAAGGTAAACACCGGTAATGCGTTTTTCTTGATAAAGCTGATAACATGTTTCTTCAAACTGCCGAATGAGCACCATCTGGTAATACCAATCGAGCAGCATTTCCTTGTTAGGTTTTGCCATAACAAGCGGCGACTACAGCCCTGACTAGGCCTGCGCCTTACTCCTTTCCAGCCTAAAAATGCACCCTCTCCAAAAGTGTACATTCGTAATATGCAATTGTTTAGCGACGTAGATGCAATCTTTGAATTCACATACCAGTTAGCGCCCCCCATTCTACCTGTAGGTAGGCGCAGGGTCAAACGTTGGTAAGAATTGGTTTGGCTGCGAGGCATAAAACACGCCCATTGTACACCAACACAAGAAGCTGGCTAGGGTGTCGTTTTTGCTCACAATAGCACGATTTTCCGATGAGGCGTATGCTACAGTTGGGACACGGTTTTACCTAAGGATGAACTACATGAAACGTCTACTACTTTTCTGTGCATTTCTACTCTTCTTTACTCTGTACCAACCCGTTTTGGGGCAAGATTGTGCTGCCGCCCCTGTGCCACAGCTCGCTGTTGGGCTAGATGGTGTTGTCCGCTTCACCGATGGCCAACCTTTGAACTTGCGGGATATGGCTTCTCTGGCTGGACAGGTTGTTGAACGCATTCCCGAAGGTGAGCGGTTTGCGGTGTTAGCTGGCCCACAATGCGCCGATGGTATCTATTGGTGGCAAATCTCTGTGGCTAACACTGGCACAATAGGCTGGATAGCTGAGGGCGTCGATGATGTCTATTTTGTTGAATTGGCGAATAGCTCGCGTTCAGTCAACCTCCCCGCCGAATTTTTGCTGGTTGTGCAGCTTGATAACGGTTCGTTGGTTTTGTTGGATACCGATCTTAAAGTGCTGGATGAGTTCCCCTCAAGTGGTGGTGAATTGGTCACGCTATCAAATCACTATGCCTATGTCTATGCGCCGCAAGTGTTGCCTGATAGTGTCTTGGTTATAGATGCACATGGCCAGCATGAAACTTTTGATTTCCCGCAGATGGAAGGTGTGCTGGTCAATTTTGCCGTTGCGCCTGATGATAGCGCTATTGCCTGGCTTTACGACCAAACAGTGACACAGCCTACTTTTGATTGTGATGCTGAGAGTGATTGTTCGCGCATTTATAGCTTGGTTGTGACAGATAGCGCTGGGCAGAATATGCGCGAAATATGGCATAGCGAAATTGGCTACCCGTTCCCGCTGGTTGATTTAGGTGGTTGGGTGAATGGCCATGTTATGCTACGCTATATCCCTTGGGGTGTAGCAGGAGCGTTTTTCGAAATTTATGGCGGGCGACCAACTTTTATCGAGCCACAAACGAAGGACATTATCCCCTGGGATGTAGAAGAATCCTATTTATCCTATTTCACTTATGTCAGTGCGGATGGGGCTTTCTTTGTGCATCCTTCCTCTAGTGAATGGGATTTGGCTGTGCGTGATTTTGGCGGCAATATGGTGTATCTTGACGAATACAATGATGATACCCTCACGGGCAATATACGCATATCGCCAGATAGCCGTTATGTGATGTATGAGGAATTGCGTTTTGATAGCGGCATGATTGTGTCTAACCAGATAAAGCTGCTCGATTTGACCAGCACTGAAGTACGTACCATCCTCGCTTCAGAAGGGGAAACCACCACCCACTTCATGACGTGGCTAACGCCTTCAATTGTCACGTTTTCCAATGGTCTTGTGACTTATGTGATGGATATATCTTCAGGAATGTCCGCGCCGTTAATCTTGGGAGATGGCCACACCATTACTATGGTGTATGGGCTAATTCAGCCATAGCAGAAGAATCTTTAAGGAAGGGTATAGCCAATATGCCCTTCCTTAATGAATGCCATGTTTGGGGGCTGATATACCCCATCATTTGGCAAAGTTTTTATCACCCAGTGCACGCACAAGGTGAATCAGCACCACTGCGCCAATAGAGCCGATGAGTATTTCTGAGAGAAAATTGCCGCCGCGAATATCCACCAGGCCAAACAGAAAATGTCCAATGAACCCGCCGGCCAACCCCAACACCACATTGCCTAATAGCCCGAAGCCGCGCCCGCGCACAAATTGGCCAGCTAGCCAGCCTGCTAGTGCCCAGAACAAAATCGGCAGTAGCACCACAAAAGCAATTTGGGTAATCACCGAAAATAGCCACAGGACGAAAAGCCCCACAAGAACAATGATAAGCAGTTCCACAAGATGCCTCCAGAATACCCTGTCTTTGTCTACTATCCTATACGATAATGGCCGCCGAAGGTTGC
>DAOTWU010000490.1:0-1702 GCA_034435735.1 Anaerolineae bacterium
CGGCTTTGACGCAAAACTTGTTTGGTCATGAGCTTATCGTTTGTCAAAGCAGAAGCTAACGTAGCACAGCCCACATACGGTATATCTGCCAGTTCACAAAGCCCCTGTATGGTGCCATCTTCGCCATGTGTGCCATGTAATGCTGGGAATACAACATCTAAGCGGATGATGGAGCTACGAGCAAATCGCCCCGCAAGTGGATTGACAATTAGCCCATGATGGCGCACATTCGGGGATAACAGACAAGGTTCAACGCCTTTAAGAGTGGTGACATCTTGCTTAAAGTTATCAATTTCTAGTAATGGTTCACCGGTGAACCAATTCCCTTGGCGGTCAATGTAGATGGGGACAATATCAAATCGCTCTCGATTAAACGCCCGTATAACCTGATGCCCCGTTACCACTGAAACATCATGTTCAACACTTCTCCCGCCAAAAATAACCCCTACAGTGGTTTTACGATTTGTACTCATAAAAGTATTCCCTCGTGTGTTACCTTAATTATGGTAGGTATCTGGCAAGTCGTTCAAAAACAGGACTGTATCGCCAGCGGTTAAATTTTGCTCATACCAGCGTATTGCTTCCTGCAAGGTTTCTACAACGTGCAACCGTGTTTCAGGAAAACCAGCATCTTGCAACCCTTTTGCGATTGGTTGCGTTTGTTTGCTTCCAACTAGGATGACATCTGTAGCATATTCGGCAGCGGTTTCGCCTAGTTTGCGGTTTTCTTCTTCATGTAAATCGCCCAGTTCTACCATTCCTGGTGTGATGAGCAGCCGCCGCCCTTGTTGGTGGAGGCCTAGCACTCGCAATGCTCCAATAACTCCTACAGGATTGGCGCTATAGGCATCATTGATGATGGTGATGCCTTGTGTGGTAACTTGCCGAACTAGGCGGCTTTCCGCCGGTTGAAGTGTTCTGGCGCGAAAAGCCACTTCCTCCAACCGCATACCTTCATGCACAGCAACCGCTGTTGCCAAAAGCAGGTTGGTGACGTTATGTTCACCTAAAAGCGGAGTGTGAATAAATACTTCTTCATTGGTTTCAGTATCAACAATTGCGAAGTTCAACCCATCTAGCGTTTCTGTGATATTGGTAGCCACGAAACGCACCCCTTGTTTTTGGGCTTCTTCTGGGGAGAGGTTTTTGCTGATTGCCAATCTCGTTTGCGGATAACCTTGCTCCCACATTTGACGCACATGAGGATTATCCCAATTGAAAACACCGACGCCATCAGGGGGTAAAGCTTTAATGAGTTCGTACTTGGCTTTGGCCACATTTTCTAGGCTGCCAAATCGCTCTAGATGCTGTGGCCCAACTTCTATAATGATGCCGATTTTGGGGTGTACTAAATCACATATTTCCGCGATTTCCCCCTCAACATAGGCGCCCATCTCTGCGATGAAGTATTCTACGCTATAGTCTTGTGCCAAATCGCGATTAATCGCGATGCAAACGCCCATCGTGGTGTTATAGCTTTTGGGGGTTGGATAGGCACGATAACGGCCATTGAGAAGGTGTGCCAAAATGTTTTTGGTTGTTGTTTTGCCATAGCTGCCGGTTAGGCCAATGACAGTAGGTCGCACATCATTTAGTACCGCTTTTGCTTGCGCAATAAAACGTCGCCGTAAAAAGGCTTCTACTGGCGTCATCAATATGTTTCCAGCTATGAGCCATAAGGGAGCGGCTAAAAATACAATAA
>DAOTWU010000491.1:0-1697 GCA_034435735.1 Anaerolineae bacterium
GTAACGATTGCGTTCAACGACCGTAAGCACGGTGTGAAGAAACTTTTCGCCCATGCCGCCAACCTCACCATTTTAAGTGAGTGATGGGCAAAGGCGTATTAATCTGGAATTTGCGTGGGTGATAGAGGCATTAATGCGTGGAAGATGTCGCGTGTATGTTGCGATGGGTCTGCAGAAGTGGGAGTAACTAGGGTGAAATATGCCGTTTGGTATGGTTCATCACCATAGACCACATGCACCCAATCGTTATTATCTGTGCCTTGTTTGCCATAGCTCACCCGTTTAATGCTGGCGCGGGGGATATTGATTTGGCGGCGAATGCCCTTAAAGCGCACTCCATCCTCCGTGATTGTTAACACGCCAATATCTTCATAGGGCAAAACATCGCTAATGCGCCGCTCTCGCGTGGAGAGCCATACGCCTCGAAATTGCTCGTTCATGGTATAACCTCCTGAACTCAGTTAACACATAAGCTACTGCCAGCTCTTATACAGCTTATTGACCGCAATATATCACTTTTACGCTACAGGTAAATTGTTGGTGTGTCTAGTGATTGCGCGAAGATTTAGCAAGCTCTTAAAAGTT
Organism: Anaerolineae bacterium; assembly: GCA_034435735.1. Classification (GTDB taxonomy): domain Bacteria; phylum Chloroflexota; class Anaerolineae; order Aggregatilineales; family Phototrophicaceae; genus S146-30. The sequence goes on from DAOTWU010000491.1 coordinate 586, forward strand.
CTTAATGGGGCAATAAGCATTACAAGCGCTTTAGATAGTTTATACTCTACGCCTGTTATATAAAAAATGCAATAGCACCAACGAACCAAAAGGCTGCGGTATATTTAGGTTTTTTTGACAAAGAAGCCCTTATTGGCGGGGCGGAGAGGCAGCAAATAGCCGCAACAACCGCAAAGTGCGCTGGCTATCGCCCTCAATTCGCATTCGCCCATCTTGTAATGCTGCGCGCATTGGAATATGGACAGTGAACACACCGAAAAATGTTGATGGGCTATCAAATGTAATGGTGTAAGCTGCGTCTTCGGCCAGTTCCCTCCCCCAATCACCACCATCTGGCGCGGCGATTAAATGCCAATCGCCACCAGCCGCGCCATTGATGCTGAAGTTGAGGATGGTGGCATCTTGTGGGCCATAGTCTTGCCAGTAAGCATAACTGAAGTGGCGGATGAAACGGTCGATACTACGCTGCACCATCGCGGCAGAAAAATCTTGCCACAGGGGCGTGGGGCGTACTGGTCTCGTGACTTGAGAGCCATGCACAATCCCCGCATGGGAAATTTGCCAATCGAGAAAATCAATAGCTCGTGCTGGTCGGTTATAAACATGCAAAAACGCCCGCGCATCATAGCTCTCTGGCGAGAGACCCGCGGCGCGTTCGGCAGCTTGCGCCAATTCAGCATCGAAGCGCTCGATGAGTTCTTGCGGAGCATATGCAGTTAAGCGGGCGATTTCCTCGGCGTTCCAGTCGCGCAAATCTTCACGGCGCGCTGGCCCACCGGTGTTTGCTTCTCCCGTCACTGCTGCATCCACTGCGCGATTGAACAAGCTGGCGATAGAGACCAGATGCGCCAGCGTTTCATGCAATGTCCAATCCTGTTCCCTCGCGCCGGTACGTCGTTGCCAGGCATCTTCTGAAACTTTTGACCAGTAGTTACGGTAAACAAGGCGTAGCGTGTTGATGTCTGCGGCTGTATTCTTCACGTTCATGGTGATATGCGCACTTCACGTTCCAAATAGTTTCGTAAAAAGCTCAATACATGCTCTAATGGCTGTACTGAGCGGTCAATACGGCTCAATGCCACCGCGCCCTCCAGCGATGCCACTAACATATC
>DAOTWU010000492.1:0-2742 GCA_034435735.1 Anaerolineae bacterium
GGGCTATACTTAAGTTGTTAGTTCTATACTGTATTTCGGTGCTGGCGCTGGAAAGTATCCGCCGAAAGGAGTAAAGTATAGATAGGCGCAACGCGCAGCGCTTATAACAAAGTAAAAAACGCCAGAGCAGGGGCGATATGCTTAAAGGCTTGAGGAAAAATCATGACAGATATACCCGTTAACGACATCCCTACTTATACCGTAAAAGATTTTAAGTCTGACCAGACCGTGCGCTGGTGCCCCGGCTGCGGGGATTATGCCATTCTCTCCAGCACACAGAAGGCGATGACCAAGCTAGGCCGCCGCAAAGAGGATATTGTGGTCATCAGCGGCATCGGTTGTAGCAGCCGCTTTCCTTATTACATGGACACCTATGGCATCCACAGTATTCACGGGCGCGCGCCGACGCTGGCCAGCGGCCTAAAAATCGCCAATCCTGATTTAACTGTGTTTGTCATTACAGGCGATGGCGACGGCCTCAGCATTGGTGGCAACCACCTTCTACATGCCTGCCGCCGCAATATCGATATTAACATCATGCTGTTTAATAACCGCATTTACGGCCTCACCAAAGGGCAGTATTCGCCCACCACGCCAGAAGGGCATAAAACCAAAACATCGCCAATGGGCAGTATTGACCACCCCGTTAACCCGCTGGCCTTCGCCCTCGCTGCTGGTGCGACTTTTGTCGCCCGCGGGCTAGACCGCGATACGCGCGGGCTGGATGGCCTGATTGTGGAATCAGCCGCCCATGAAGGTGTTTCCTTCCTAGAAATTTTGCAAAACTGCATTATCTTCTACGATGGCGCATGGGACTTTGTGGCGGAAAAAGACCGCCGCGATGATAACGCGCTATTCTTGAAGCATGGCGAACCGATGGTCTTCGGCAAAGACCATGACCGCGGCATCCGCCTCAATGGCTTCAATCTGGAAGTGATTTACTTCAAAGACGGCTATACTGAGGCCGATTGCCTTGTCCATGATGAAACCAACTTCACGCTGGCGCAGATGCTGGCGCAAATGGAGCACCCGCAGTTCCCCGTGCCGATGGGCGTCCTCTACCGTGTGCAGCGCCCACCCTATGAAGACCGCCTCATGGGGCAAATTGAACAGGCGAAAGCTAAAGCGCCGCATAAAGATTTGAACGACCTGTACTTTGCCGATTACACGTGGGAAGTCACCGAGAGCGCAACCACGCCGGTGCGCGTCAGCGATGACGAGACCATGTCGGCGTTGGATGAGGAATATGTCGATGAACTTGACCGTTCCTTGGCGGGCGAAGCGGAAGAGGACGAGATTCACGAGAGCTTGAAGACCGACCCGCTGAAGAACCTGCTTGACCATGGTCGTGCGCTGGTGACGGTGCCGCCAACAACCACCCTCGCTGAGACGGTGAAGCGGATGCAGGATGAGAACATTGGCGCGATTTTGGTGGTGGATGATAGCGGTCGCCCGATTGGTATCCTCACCGAGACCGATATTCTGCGCAAAGTGGCGACGCGCGTCCAAGACCTGAGCGCGCAAGTGGTGGCGGATTATATGACGCGCAATCCAGACACATTGCCATCAGATGCACCTATCGCCCACGCGCTGCGCTTGATGAGCTTGCACCATTACCGCCATATTCCAGTGGTTGATGATAAGGGCGTAGCGATTGGTATGGTCAGCTTCCGCTCAGTTGTTAATTACATCGAAAAGTGGTTCGACGGCCAATAATCGCCATATAGCACAAACTGACACACAAGGGGGCGGCTTTTCAGTCGCCCTTTTGCGTTTTTATAAAAAGCATTGAGATTTTAGACGAAAGTCACTACTTAAAATTGTGTTTTCTAACCAGAATTTGTTACAATTTAACCTATACTTAAAATAAAGGCGCACCCAACATAACATAGTTATAAACCGGCTTCAATGCGCCTAGTAAAGGTCGATACATTAACTACATACCGTATATCCATAGCCACAGAGGGGAAATGGCATGGCCAAAAATATAGCTCTCGTTATTGAAGATACACCCGCCAACCGTGATTTTTTCGAACGCTTGATAACTGCCGCCGGCTTTGAAGTTTTGGGCGCAGATAATGGCAAACAAGCGCTAGAGAAACTCCAAGATGTTGAAGCGCTCACCCTGGCCGTTATTGATATGGAAATTCCCGACATCAGCGGCCTACAGCTCACCACCATGTTACGCCAACGCTATCCCGAAGCCTGCCTCATTGTCGCCACGATGCACGATGAGCCATCGTTGATGAACTCGGCATTTCAGCGGGGGTGCGATATTTTCCTCGTTAAACCACATGGCTTCATGGAGCTATTCAAACAGCTACAAGCCAAAGGGGCGGATGGCTTGCGCAAGGAAGGGCATCAGGTCATTGATATTCACGGGATGCGCCGTCACATTGCACCAACTTCGGCCAATAGCAGCTAGGTCAATGCAACCACTTGGGGTTGTACAATCGCGCGATAATCTGCCGCGCGCATAGCGACTGAAAAGCGCCTATCACCCGCGTTGAATACGATGCGCTCTTGTTCAAAAAGGGCTGGGTCTACATAAACGGGCAGATTGAATAAATTCCCGAAAGGCGGCACACCGCCGACTTGCACCCCACCAGTTAAGGTCGCCACCTCTTCCTCTGTAGCAAAGCGCACATCTTTCGCCTGGAAAAATTGCTTCACTGCGCGATTATCAAAACGCCTATCTGCCGGGAAGACCAGCATCACAAATTGCTTATCGTTTTTGCTACG
>DAOTWU010000493.1:0-4126 GCA_034435735.1 Anaerolineae bacterium
AACATGCAATGGGCATAAATGCTAATTTTCATTAGGCAAGTTATATAAAAATAGCCCGCCAATAAGACGGGCTTCCGCACAGGATAGGGAAATTTTAAGATTCATCAACTTCAGTTTGGGTTTCATTGGAATGAAGGCCGCGACGGAACGCTGAAACAGCATTTCCTAATTCTCCGCCAATTCTAGAAACCCTTCCCACCCCAAAAAGGAGAAGAACAATAATTAAGATGATAAGCAGTTCGGTTGTGCCTAAGCTGGCCATAATACCCCCTATTGTGTTTGTCCAGATGGTTGCTGGTGTAATTTGATGATACGGTCACAGATAGCATCGCCCATTTCTTGAGTGGAAGCGCTTCCGCCAAGGTCGCCCGTTTGAAAGCCATCAGCTAATGCGGCAGCAACGGCCTTACGTAATAATTCTGCGGCTGCCGATTGCCCCAAATCTTTGAGCATTAAAGCGCCAGAGAGGATAGTGCCGACAGGGTTAGCTATTCCTTTGCCCGCTATATCGGGCGCTGAACCATGTACAGGTTCATACATGGAAGGAAATTCGCGTTCTGGGTTAATGTTACCACTAGCACTAAGCCCAACACTGCCCACCATCGCCCCACCTAAGTCGCTGAGGACATCGCCAAATAGATTCGTGGTAACAATAACATCGAAAAATGAGGGGCGTTGGATGAACTTCATAGTAGCGGCATCAACATACATAATGCTGTATTCGACATCAGGGAATTCTTTGGCCACTTGTGCAATAACGTTATCCCAGAAAACAAGGCTATGGCGCATAGCATTGGATTTTGTAACATTAGTGACGCGGCCACGGCGCTCTCGCGCCAATTTGAAAGCATAACGGGCAATACGCTCTACACCTTCACGAGTGAAAACACTGGTTTGAATAGCTACGCCGTTGCTGTTGTTAGGGTGGACAATGCCGCCAGGTCCAGCATATTCACCTTCGCTATTTTCGCGGACAATGACAAAATCAATCGGTTCATCGGTAGCGAGCAATGTTTTGACACCAGGATATGACACAATGGGGCGCACATTGACATATTGCTTAAAGTCTTTACGCATGATGAAGATGAATTCCCATGCAGAGCGGTAATCTGTTACGTCTGGGTGACCAGCGGCGACAAAATAGATAGCGTCATATTGGCGCAAAATGTCAATGCCATCAGGTGGCATGATAACGCCAGTCTCCAGATAATGTTCGCAGCCCCAAGGATATTGGCCCACTTCTAGCTTGAATGTGCCGAATGCCTCCGAAAGTGTATATAAGACTTTTAGGGCGACAGGCATGACCTCTTTACCAATGCCATCACCTGGAAGCGCAGCTATACGATAGGTGTTCATAGTTTATTTCCATCCTCTTCTTCAATAATGACAATAGGCCGAGTTGGCGAACCATCGCATTGGTTTAATTTGAGCGGTAGGGCGATAAAATAGACCTCATCGCACTGAATTTGGGCAAGATTGGCGAGGCTTTCAACAATGACAATATCCGCACGCAACAAGATTTGATGCACTTCGGTGAGTTCTTGGCGTCTTTCTAGGCGTAACGACGCCACAGAGGGCGTTTCTACCCCTAAAAGCCAGACGCCTCGCGTAGCAAGCCATTGGGCAAGCTCTACTGAGATGCGGGGGAAATCGGTGCGATAATCATCTAGCCCAGCATGAGTATCCCAATCGGTACGGATAAGCACGCGTGATTGGGGTTGAATGCGGTCTACATAAGGCTGCATATCTTCAACAGTAATAAGGCTATTAGGCAGCTTATGAGACATATCGACGACGATGGCTTTTCCCACACATTTTTGCAAATTTAGCTCATCAATGGGCTGGCCATTCTCTAAAAAGTGCAAAGGTGCATCCATATGTGTGAGCGCGTGGCTATAAATGTGCAAATTTGATGTGTTGAAGCCATCGCTTTTAATACGCAAGGCAGGTTCGATATTCACGCCTTGTGCTGCATTATGAAAAGTGAGACTTAGATCAATGATTTTGCGAGCCAATGTACTTTCCTAACTTAGCATAATCGACATCACAGGCTGTCCAACCACCATCAACACGCACAATTTGGCCAACCATAAATGACATATCGCCGCCGACAATTGCGAGAGCAGCGGCAGCAATTTCTTCTGGTTGGGCAACACGGCTGATAGGGAGACGAAATTCTAAAGCACTCAGCACTTCTGGGGTGAAAAATTGGGCATTAATTTCGGTGGCAGTGAAGCCAGGCGCAATGGCATTGACTTGAATACCATATTGCCCCAGCTCTACGGCACAGCAACGGGTATAAGATTCAATAGCGCCCTTAGTCGCAGCATAGCAAGAGCGGTTATAAGCACCAATAATGGCATTAGGAGACGCTAAGTTTAGAATGTGTCCACCACCGCCCCGCTCTACCATATGACGAGCTGCGGCAACTGTGCCGAAGAAAGTGCCATTGACATTTACCGAAAAAACGCGGTTCCAATCTTCTTCACTGGTTTCGAGGACTGAATTACGAATAATAATGCCGGCATTATTCACCATAATGTCAAGCTGGCCAAAACGCTCTATAGCTGTGCTCACCAGCTCTTCAACTTGTGCTCGTATTGAGACATCGGCATGAACGGCGACCGCTGTGCCACCTTGTGCATTAATGGACGCGGCAGTTTCTTCCGCTAGGGGCAGGTTAATGTCGCCAATGACAACCGATGCGCCTTCTGCAGCGAAGCGAGTTGCGATGGCTTTACCAATACCTTGCGCAGCGCCCGTAATCACAGCAACTTTATCTTTCAATCTCATAGCAGTTCATCCTTTCAGTGTTGCAGTTTCTATATGTTTACTACTGCCTTGAGAGCCAAAGATGGCAATTTTCTCTTCCACCACAGTGCGCATTGCAGCAATTGCCTGCTTCATAATGTCTACGAGATCTAGCTTTGGCCTATCTGCCACTGATTTAATGACATTGAGATAAGCATGACGCATCTCTGTATTGACGTTAAGCTTGCAAATGCCGAGTTCGATGGCACGTTGGATAAGGTCGGCACTTAGGCCAGATGCGCCATGTAGCACTAAGGGGACATCCACAGATTGGCGGATGTGTGCTAAGCGCTCCAAATCTAGTTGTGGGGGAAAGGGGTAAGGCCCATGCACATTACCAATACAAACAGCTAGCATATCTGCGCCAGTTGAAGCAATGTAAGCGGCAGCTTGTTCAGGGTCAGTCATACGGGCTTCAAAATCAGCAACCGTAAGACCGTCTTCTGTGCCACTGATACGCCCTAGTTCAGCTTCTACTGTGGCGCTTTGTTCGTGCGCTAGGGCAACGGCTTGCGCTACATAGTCCACATTCGTCTGGTAATCGAGGTGTGAGCCATCTGCCATCACTGATTGAACTCCCGCGCTTAAAGCGGCTTCAATCGCTTGGATTTTTGGAGAATGATCTAGGTGAACAGCAACAGGCACAGAAGCACGACGGCCAGATGACAAGCATAGGTCGATAAGCGGCAGCCCAGCGGTTTGTAGGGCAGCGGGGTGTACTTGAAGAATTACACAACTATCTAGATGTTGCGCTGCTTCAATAACAGCCTGAATCCCTTCAAGATTATAGACATTGAATGCACCAACCGCATAACCACCTTTGGTAGCAGCACGGAGAATATTAAGGGTGGGAACAAGCATCGATTTACCCTCTAGCTTCTAATTTAGCCACCAGCGAAGCCAGCGCGTTTTCATCGCCAACATTGCCGGGGAAAACAATATAGGTTAAATCTGGATAACGGCTATCCGCACCCAATTCCCATAAAGGGACACCGGGGAGAATTTGGCCACGCACTATTGCGCGTTTCACGCTTAATGCTTTTGTAGCCATGTCACTGGATGTAATGCCGCCTTTGGCGATAAAGTAACGTGGGCGTATAGCTAAATGTTGAACAATTTCCACTAGGCTGTCAGAAACAATGCCGCCAATAGCGAGATTTTTCAGACCGCGGCGTTCTGTAATGAGTTGGCGGCTGGAATAGATAACAACAGTGCGATTTTTCGCTAGTAGCTCATGAGCAGTTTGTGATACACGAGCGATTTCTAGTGGGCGTTGCGTCTCATCAAGAAGTGCAAGAACGGACACTTCTAGAGC
>DAOTWU010000494.1:0-9742 GCA_034435735.1 Anaerolineae bacterium
CGACAGTCGGCTCTGAACCAGTAGGGATATGGTCTCTGAAGGCGGCAGGTGTGACCGTCGTCATATCAGGGTCGCGCTTGGGCACTTGTCGCGGTAGCGGTTGCGATTCATCAAAGCGACGGGTCGCGCCTTCTTCGTCGTCATAGCCAGCATACATTTGTGAAGTGCCGCTTTCAACACCTGTTGATGAGGGCATATAGGGCAATGAGCCGCTCGGCAATTCATCAACAACGGGCAACTGCCCCGTCTCAGTACGAGGTGCGCCCGTTTGAGGTTGAGCAGGCTGTTCAAAGCGCCGCAGCGCCTCTAATGCGGGCGGGGTAGCGGGCACCCATTGATTATTTTCAAATTTGTACCACTGGTCGCTGTTAATCCCCAGCATCCAGTAAGTTTGGTTTTCATCCAGCACCATGAGGTTGCGCAGACGTTCCTGCAAATCCTCACGGGTAATCTGCCCCACAGCGTGCATCTGGCGCAGGATATGTACTTGTTGTTCAGTGTCCAAATAACGCTGCGCTAACGCACGCACTTGCGGGTCAAGCTGGGGTTGTTGGGGCGTAGGAGGTTGGGCGGGTGCAGCCGCCGCCCCACCAAGCGCCGCTAATTGCTGGCGGGCATACGCTTCGGGGTCAGTTGCAGCATCCGCCGGCGCAGAAACATCACCCTGTGCCGCTGGCTGGCCACCTTGTAGCGCCGCTAGTTGCTGTTCGGCATAAGATTGTGCTTGTGAAGAAGATTGAGCAGCAGAAGCCGCTTGTAAGAGTGCACGCTCTGCGGGGGTCAGGTCTTTATCTTCTACCACTGGCGCTTCTTCTGCAGCGGGCTGTTGCGCAAGCGGGGCAACAGTGGGAGCGGCAGCCCCCTCCTCTACCTGTATATGTGGGTCTTCATCCACGAGGCTAGCCAGCGCCACCAATTCGCTCATGCTGAAAGATTCTTCATCTTCCTCATCCAAATGGTCGAGCGAATCCTCTAAAGTGTCGATGGCTTGTTGCTCGTCCGCCTCATCTAAATCGGAAACCTCTGAGATGGCGTATTCCGTCTCATCAGGGACAATATCCTCTGGCGGTGGCGCGGCTTCAGTTTCCACCTGCTCAAAATCGCGCATCATATCTTCTGGACTGAGCGCGGCAGGCTCTGGTTGCACCTCTACGAGCGAAGTCACTTGCTCTTCAGTAACTTCGCTAACGTCATCTGTGGTGAAGGTGGTATCTTCCTGCTTTGGCAGATGCCAACCGCCCGATGAGGTCGCCTCTTCTGAAAGGTTCTGCGGCAAAGTTGGTACACGCCAGGCAGCACGAGGTTTCCCCTGCTTGGGTTTCTGCCACTTCACGGGGGACTCTGGCGCATGCCACCCCTGTTTGGGGCTATCTTCTTCGTTATGTTCTTGGTCGCTAATGGGACGGTCAGACATCGGCCTCAACCCCAATTCAGTTTATAGAGCGTTAAAAATATCCATATCACGGGTTTATTATACCGCAATTCGCGCCACTGTGTGGGAAGATGAGGAAGAAATCTGCGTTAATTCACTATGTTTGCCACATCACTGATTAAAGCTATCATCATCATGCCCTTCTGCAGCGGCGATGATGAAGTTATGTGACACAACAGGGATGCGTTCGGTATCTCCCACCAATTCCGAAACTTGTGATTTTGGCGATTCGTTGTCTTCAGATTGTTTAGGCGCAAAACCCCAACGTTCGCGGTCACGCAGGATGATGGTCGCATCGTCATCGCGGGCGTCGTCCTCACCTTCCGCGCTGGCAACTTGTGGTTCGGTTGATTGTTCTAGGGCATCAACTCTAATAACAACAACACTGACATTATCGCGACCACCGCGCTCGTTGGCCAATGAAACTAAACGCCGCGCGGCGGCATCGGGGTCGGTTTCATCACGGGCGACATCGGCAATTTCCTGCGGCTTCACATGCAAGGTCAGCCCATCAGAGCATAGCACAAGCGTATCGCCAACATGCAAGTTGTTATAGTAAACATCTATATCAATATCAGGGGATTGCCCTAAAGCGCGATATAAGACATTGCGCATAGGATGCTCATCTGCCTCTTCTGGCTGAATATGACCAGCATCAACCAGCGCCTGCACAAAACTATGGTCAGAAGTAATTTGGGTAATCGCGCCATCAATGCCATCGACAAGATAGGCGCGGCTATCGCCAACATGCACAACAATCGCCTGGTTGTCACGAGCAAATGCCAGTGTGAGAGTTGTACCCATCCCCTTATATTCGGGAACAGCTTGTGCGCGTTCCATAATGCGCTCGTTGGCATCTTTCACAGCTTCACGTAATCTTTTTACAATATCGTCTTCATGTAAAGCTTTTAGTTGGGCAATATCATTTCTTGTGGAATCAGAAATATCTGCATGAATTGTATCAATTGCTATGCGGCTGGCCTCTTCTCCGGCGGCGGCGCCCCCCATACCATCGGCTACAATGGCCAACAAAAGGTTATCACGATCGGAAAACCACAAATGGACGCGGTCTTCGTTATTTTCTCGCACTTGCCCCTTATTGGTGAGCGCACTACCTCGTAGCCGAATGCTCTGTCCCGGATTATGCATTACCGGACTCCTTGCGTTACCTGTGTTTCTCTTATTCTACTGAACCTGCTAAGGGATGCAAGCAGGTCACAAAACTGATATATCTTATGTGGTCAAAGTCCTACTATAGCATTATACTGTTGTTTAGTGTTTAAGAATATATCCCCCCTAAAATGGCAGCGTGTCATTAAGGCGATTAAATGGCACGGCATCATCGGACAAGGTCATGGATTTCGTAAAAGCTTACCACCTCAGCCAATTTATTGATACCTTCGCACTTGGCCATTATGCGCGTGTCTTAGAGGCACAAGACTTACAAACGGGGCAAACCGTCGCCTTTAAGGTATTGCGGCCAGAACACGTGGATTATGGCGATGAACCACGTTGGGAATATCGCGCCTTTGCCAACGAAGTAGAGCTATTGGCGACGCTGGCTGATGTGCCGCAAGCTGTTGATTTATTGGACTGTGGGTATATTTCTGCAGGGGAGGAAGCGCCACAGGGGGGCGAGATTATCTCATTCCGTTTAGACACATTGGGCTTTGAGCAAGCCATGCGGGAGATGGCGGCGCAAGGGTGGCGGCCATACATCACCATGCCTGCACTACCGCGCAACCAAAACCTGTTCTATGTGATGCGCTCTAATCAAGCAGCAGTGCGCTGGCGTTTACCTTCAGAAGAGGGGCTATCACTAGCCTTGCAATTTGGCCACTTATTAGAGCAGGCACACAGGCGCGGAATTGTCTACCTTGACCACAAGTTAGAGCATGTTTACTGGGATGGCAATCGCTTGATAGTGATTGACTTCAACAGTTCACGCAAGCTCAACGGCGGTGTTGCAGACCCGCAGTCTTTTCGTATGGATATTCATAACCTGTGTGTGGGTATTTTGTATTCGGTTTTCACTGGCCTTTCGCCACAAAAAACGGCCATTCGCCCCCAACCTGGGTCGGCGGCAGATGTCGAGGCGCGCTATCAAGACATCACGTCACTGGATTTTGGCATGGAGCCAGACCTGAGCAAAGCACTTCAGCAATTGCTCCAACGCGGGGCGGCGCAGGATATTGGCCATATTGACGATTTTCTGTACGAGTTGCGCGATGTGGCAGCGCGACATGGTTGGGATTTCCCCCACCATTACACCAGCGCTGATAGCCGTGAAGCGCGCGAGCAGATGCAGGCTGGTTTGCGCAGGTTACGGATAGCCCACGCTAGCTTGCGGGAAGCGCGCGACTTGTTCCGTGATGCAGCAGTGTTACCAGACATCACCGATGACCTTGAAGCGGAGTTGCGGCGATTGGTGCGGGCCATCAATGAAATGCTCAATCATCGGGTGATACCATAAAAACAGCTATTCTTCTGTTGCATCTTCTGATAGGAGAATATCGATAATTTGGGCACGTAAACTGGGTAAATCTTCAACGGCTTCCCAAACAAATTCCAAGATGACCTCTTCATAATGATGAGCTAAAAAATCACGAAAGCCGATCAACTTGCGCCAATCTAATTGAGGGTATTTCATTCTAAAATCATCAGGCAACCTTTTAGCAATTTCCCCAATCACTTCATAGGAGCGTATCACTGCTTTACGGGTCTTAGCATCCAATAGAAAGGCCAACTTACCTTCTGTGGTAAAAGCCTCTATATCATCTAATTCTCGCAATATATCCCGTAGATAATCTACGGTTGTTTTTTTACTCATAAAGGAACGGCATCCTCTAATACTGAGGCGAGAAATTGCTCATCAACATGAGTATCAGGAATAATGCTGACAGGGCATCCAAGTAATGCCTGCAAATCTAACCACAACCCCACCAAATCAAATACTGATTGCAAGGGAATAGTCATCAAGAAATCGACATCACTAGATGGCGATGCCTCTTGACGGGCGACGCTACCAACAACGCGCACATTCGATGCCCCATATTTTTCCACAAGGCGTAAAATTTCATCCCTGTGGGCACGCAATTCCTCTAAAGTAGGTGGTGATTTCAGCATACTATGTCCCTCGCTTTGCTATGATTATACTATATTGCCATCATATGCTCTCCTCACCAATCAACACATCTTCAATCGGGGCGGGCTATGCTAAAATGGGCATCGCTTCGACTATTTGTGGATGATGAGGAACGCTATGGGCGAGCAAAACTACAACATTGAACAAGACCTTTACGAGGCGGAAGCGATGGCCGCCGCCTTAGAGCCTTATATCTATGAAGATAAGATTTATCACAATCTCGGTGGTGGGGGGCTATTCAAACGCGCCCTGCCCAACATGACACTGGGCGCGTTTATCCTGCGGCTGCGGCGGTTGCGTGCCTTAGAGCTGAAGCTATCGGGCGAACAGAGCCAACGGCTACGCGCCATCGAAGAGCGGCACGAAGCTGTTCGGGATGAATGGCGGGTGCATTATGAGAAGAAGCTCATCGCAGAGGCGCTCTCTCGCTTGAACGCCATGCGCACCTTTTTTGAGGAATGCGCTGAAAAACCACAGCAGTGCCGCAATATCTACATGCCAGAGGCCTTCCGTAGAACGGTGGTGCAGGAGTTGGTTGCCGTCGCCGAAGATATGAACATCGAAAGCGCAGAACTACGCCAAAAGCTGGGCTATACGGACACCCAATTACGAGGGTTGCTCCATCCCGATGATTTCATTTGGGCGGAAATTCTAGAAGATGTTTACCCGCGTGAAGTATTCTGGTGGCTCTATGCGCAACCAAAAGCCTAGCATTATTTGGGCAGTGCTGGCGTTATTGTTGGCGGTGGTAATAGCCACGGTGCTTAGTGGGCGCGATATTGATTGGCAAGACGCCCAATTAGCGAACACTGTTGCCGCCGCCAAACCGCAAATCGCCTCTTTAAGCGCCCTACCCAAAGCATTATTAGAAAGAGCACAAGTTGTCATACAAGCAACGGGGGAACAACCACCACTTTATACGCTGGTAGCAAGCCTGTGGGCGTGGTTCATAGGCGAACAAACGATACTATTTCGTTTACCCGTTATCTGGGCGATGCTCTTAGGGCTGGCGGTTGTTATTCGCTATCGCCCACCAAGGTGGTTTATGTGGAGCGCTGCGGTTGGCGTGCCGTTATTGCTCATTGGCTGCGTCGATAGTCAAACAGGTTTCTTTTTGGCCACAGCGGCATGGAGCACAGGCGCGTTTACGGCCTTCCGTAACAAGCGCACAGTGCGCCGCGCCCTGCTCTACTTGCTGGCGGTGGTGGTGATGCTGGCGAGTAATGGCGCAGCGATTTTCGTCGTGATAGCGCATGTGATTATCTATCGTGCCGACTTTACGTTACCAAAGCAGTTATCACCGTGGGGCTGGCGCGTTAGCGGCGCGATACTGGGAGGATCGGTTGCGATTGGCCTGCTGCTCAACTTTCCGACAAGCGCGCTACAAAGCCAAATTCACGACATGATTGCAACCCGCCACCCACTAGAACCTGCCCTGCTCTTTTATAACCAACAAGCACAAATGCTTTACTACGACCGCCTCATGAACTTCCGTCGGGGAATCGCTATCGATATTAACTGGCGCGAGCATAGCACTGAAGAGCTTGACACTATCCTAGAGCGAACCTCTCAGCGGGGCGTGGTTTGGGTTATCATGGTGGAGGGCGATACACAGGGGCAATATATCTACGATGCGCTATCTACCACACGAGATATAGGCTATCGCACGGCGGTAGATGGTGTGATATTCGCCCGTTTTGACGACATGAAAGAGGAATAGCGATGCCGCGTTTATTCATTGCGATTGATATGAGCGAAGAAATCCGCAAACATCTGGCGGAGTTGCAGTTTGGCCTGCGGGAAGCGCGTTGGACGAAATACGAACAACTGCATTTGACGTTGCGCTTCATTGGCGATGTCTCTGCTGAGAAGCAGCAAGACATTGAAAGCGCACTCGGCACGGTAAAGGCAGCGCCTTTTGACTTGCGGCTGAACGGGTTGGGGCGTTTCCCCGTGCGGGGCGAACCGCGCGTGCTTCATGCGGTGATTGAGGACTGTCCACCGCTGTATGACCTGCAAAAATCTATCGAGGACGCGCTAGAGCAAGCGGGTATTGAGCGTGACCGCCGCCGCTTCGTGCCGCATGTAACGCTGGCGCGCTTCAAGCGGACACCAACATTTGCGATGCTAGGGCGCTACCTGAAAACACACGAACATTTCATCACGTCGCCGATGCGAGTATCGGAATTTGTGCTCTATTCAAGTGTGCTTTCACCACAGGGCGCAACCCATACGCCTGAAGCAGTATATAAGCTGGAGAGTTAGTCCGCTTTTTTCTGGCTGGCGTAATAACGCGCTTCTGCCTCGATAAAATCGACCGCCGCGACAATAGGCGGGTTCGGCGGGGTATCAGATGCCACTGTAACCTGTTGCGCAGCGCGAATCACTGGCTCGCCCTTCTGGGGAATAAACACATCTACCAGACCAAAGCTGGGGGGAGTTACTGTTGCCAGTGAAAGCGCGTTTTGGTCAAGTTGCGTCTCCACTCTAGGCGAGAGGACAATTTGCAAGCGGCATTCAGCAGGCACTGAAGTAGATGCGGCAGTATAGCACAAAATTTCATCATAATGTGGATGTGTCTCATCAACAGGAGCAATGGCTAAAGCATTACCGGCCAACCGCTCCCGCGATGCAGGGGATAGCGAAACCCGCGCCGCCGTGAAGCCCATAGCATCGAGTGCCAACAATGCCGAACGCCCCTCAGTCTCAGCGCAATGCCAAACATCGCCCGCACAAGAATCGCCCAAATCTACTTTGATAACGCGGTCAATACCTTCACTATGGCTATGCGCCTCTAGCGCAGTATAAAGGCGGGGCAACCACGCCAGATTGCCCCGAATGTTGTAGGTATAGAGAATGCGTAGCGTTAACGGTGCTTCCATTGGGGTTGCCGTTTTTCTACAAAGGCGTTCATGCCTTCTTGGCGGTCTTCTGTACCGAAGAGCAGCTTAAAGCCGCGCACTTCATGCTCTAGCCCTTCGCGCAAGCTCAGTTCATAGGCCTTGTTAATCGCTTCTTTGGCGATGCGGACAGCGACACGCGACTTTGAGGCGACTTTTTGCGCCAGCTTGATGGCTTCCTGCAAATAGACCTCTGGCGCGACGACGCGGTTCACCAGCCCATAGTGCAAGGCTTCCTGCGCGCTTAGGCGGCGGTCGGTGAGGATGATTTCCATCGCTAGGGCTTTGCCAACCGCACGGGTGAGGCGCTGCGTGCCGCCGCCGCCAGGGATAATGCCTAAATTAATCTCTGGCTGGCCAAAAACGGCGGTCTCGCTGGCGACAATCATGTCGCACATCATGGCAATTTCGCAGCCACCGCCCAGCACAAAGCCTGATACTGCCGCAATGATGGGCTTAGTGATTTTGCTAAAATCAAAAGCTTCAATCAGGCCGCCGTTCATCAGCATATCTGAAAAGCTGGTGTTGGACATCTCTTTAATATCTGCGCCAGCGGCAAAAGCGCGGTCATCACCCGTGAGGACAATAGCGCCCACGCTATCATCCGCATCGAAAGCACGCAGGGCATCGCCCACTTCGTGGAGCAGTGGCGTGCTGAGCGCATTTAGCGCTTTAGGGCGGTTCAAACGGATGAGGCCAACGCCTTCAGCGGGTTTTTCGGTAATGATGTATTCATAAGTCATGGCATAAACTCCAATAGTTGAGTGACTATACTATAGGCTCTAATCGTAGCACGGAAGCGGCGATATAGCAGCCATTTCCCCGCCGGTGCATTTGGTCATAGGATATGAAATTCATGACGCGCCAGAAGTCAACGTTATCCAATAGCGCCGCACAGGCCGTTTGTACCACACCGAAGCATGTACATCTTGTAAAACACCACCACAGGCCTCAATGATTTTTTGCGAGCCGATATTGTCCTCATCACAGGTAATCAACACAGCGGACATACCCCGCTGCTGGGCTTGCCGCAAGATGAAACGGCATAACATCAACCCGAAGCCGCGCCGCCGCAACGAGGGGCGCACCTCATAGCTGATATGGCCGCCAAACTCTGCAAGCACTTCATCGAGTTCATGGCGTAGGGAAACCGCCCCAACCCAAGTGTCATCATCAAATAGCCAGAAGAAGCTTTCGGGCACATGGTGCGGGCGTGGGTGTGTTTCTGCCTTGCGAAGAGCATCGACAAAGGCGCAAAAATCGCGCTTTTGGCGATAGTATTCATCCGCCACCCATTCGCCAACGCGCTCAAAATCGCGCAATGCGGCAATGAATGCGGTTTCGTGGTGGTATGCAGGTTGTTCAAAGCGTAGGGTCATGGCTTCTCCGCTGCGGTGTCGTCTGCGATGATATAAACCGGCTTTAAGAGGTCTAAATTGAAGCGCGCAATCCCCTCTGCCCCCACCCGTTCCAGTTCGGCACGGACACGGGCACTATCAGCGCGCAAGCGGGCGACATCTACACCTTGGCAAACGTCGGGCAATTGCGCCAACCAGCCCGCACTGCGCAACAGCATTTTATACGCGCCTCGATAATTTTTACGGGTAATTTGGTAATAGGCAATCCCCACCTGTAGAATGGCGCGATACAGTTCGCGGTGGGGCGCGGCGGTGGCCATCCATAACGCCTCTAGCAGGTCATGCTGGCGATAGTATTCGCCCTGATTAAACAAGGCAATAGCTTCGCGCGCTTGTGGGGGCAAAGGTTGCTGGCAGCCCTGTTCTAGTGCGGCGCGCTCATCTGGGGAGGGAACGCGGGCATGCTCTGGGATAAAGCGCGGCGCTTTGGCGATGAAGTCCGCCACTGAAAAAGCGTAGTCCGCGCCTGATTGTAGGGCTTCGGCACGGCGTTGGGCACTATCGCTGAGGCAAACGAGCGGGATGCGGCGGGTGGCAGCGTTGGCTTTGGGCGTGGCCAGCCAAAACAGCCAATCCGCATCATCGCCATCAACCAAGATAAGCGCCACGCCCTCATCTGCAAGGCGCACGCCATACCCCTCGCGGGCAGTCTGGCGCAACAAGCGAATATCATCTGATAAGGCATCTAATTGGGGCAACCATGGGGCAGCACCAGCAACAAGCAGGGTGATTTGCGGCATTACAACCCTTTCTATACACATTTCATCAGTGAAACGTACCCGCTTTGCCCTATAATAGGCGACATGGGTTTATTGAAACAGAGGTTTTTATATGGCTGATATTACTG
>DAOTWU010000495.1:0-4294 GCA_034435735.1 Anaerolineae bacterium
CTCATGCGATAAGCCGAAATAGGCGCAGAGCCAAGAATGCCAAACCCAATCAGGACGAACATCAGCCAACCTATCCAGTGGATATGGACTAGCGGGTTCAGCGTTAGCCGCCCATCTCGCTCTGGATACATATCACCAGCGAGATAGCCCACGTAATTGTGTGCAAACTCGTGAATGGTCATGCCAATCGTCAACGCAATGACCACTGCAATGAGTAATTCGGGGGTAGGGTTGCCAAATAAGAGCAAGGTTAACGCTCCTTATTTCTATGCCAAAAAATCTTGTAGAAGTATAGCATAGAGTGTATGTATGAGAATGAGAAGCGGGTGAATTTGAGGGCGTAATGATAGATTTCTTATGTTATCATTAGTTTGTGTTACCAAAAAGCATGGTTGATTGCGTAGCGAAATCGCCGCTTTTGTGTTGTTTATCGCGTATGAGGTAACACTAATCACCCGGTAAACCCAGTGAAGGGGGCTTTGATTTCTCATGGCTGCCAAACCAAAGCGCGTTCTATTTCTTATGTCGGATACTGGCGGTGGCCACCGAGCAGCCGCGCAAGCTATTATCGACGCGCTAAAAATGAAATATGGCGACCAAGTGGAAACCACTATGGTCGATGTTTTTAAGCTGATGGCCTTTCCCATGAACTATCAACCGGAACTTTATCCGGTGATTATCAAACACGGAAAAATCGCATGGGAAGTTGGCTATAAAATGAGCAATACACCACGTCGCGCGCAAATTATCTCGCGTAGCATGTATATGACCAATGGCAATAGGTTAAAGCGCATGGTGCGGGAATATCCGGCGGATGTGGTTGTTTCTACACATTCTGTCATAACCCGTCCGACAATGCGTGCTTACCGTACCCTTGAATACCGCCCACCGTGCATTGTTGTTGTGACTGACCTCGTTTCGACGCATATGTTTTGGTACGATAAAACAGTTGAACGTTGTCTTGTGCCAACACAAGAAGCTTTTGAGCGCGGTCTTGAAGCAGGATTATCCCCAGAACAAATGCGAATCACAGGATTGCCTGTACATCCAGACTTCACTAGTCGCTTAAAAGATAAACAAACTGCGCGGAAAGAATTAGGCTGGGACCCTGATTTGCCCGCTGTGTTGCTGATTGGCGGTGGGGAAGGAATGGGGCCGCTCTATAAAACTGCGCGCATGGTGGACACGCTTGATGACCGTTTTCAGATAGCGGTTGTTGCGGGCAAGAATGCATCACTGAAGGCCGACTTAGAAGCTTGTGATTGGAAGCACCCCGCTATCATTTACCCCTTTGTCAATAACATGCCGACGCTAATGGCTGCGGCTGATGTGCTCGTCACAAAAGCTGGCCCTGGTACTATCAGCGAAGCCTGTATTGCTGGTTTACCAATGATTTTGAGCAGCGCCATTCCGGGGCAGGAAGAAGGCAATGTTGATTTTGTCGTGAATAGTGGCGCAGGGGTATATGCGCCAAAGCCCGAGGCTGTCGCCCAGGCGCTCCATGAATGGCTTTCTGAAGGGGCTGAAGGCTTGGCACGTAGAGCAGAAAATGCCCAGCGTGTGGCCAAGCCCAATGCGGTTTGGGACATTGTCGAGGAAGTGTGGCACTATGCCCACCAACCGCCAATTAAGAACCAGCGTAAAACTCTTTGGCGCGATGTCGTGCAATCTGCGCGTGATTTGACATCGCGTTAATCGAAAACTCATAACAAACACCTCATGAAGCCCCAAAACGGGGCTTTTTTGCTATAGAAGTGTATATCTAGCGAAGATAGTAGCTATTCTCTGTGCATTTTGTCACAGATAGCGACTTGCCCCTTTGCTGAACATTCTGTACTATCTTCCCACTACGTTACAAATTTGATGAAAGGGTTCTTGATGAAAGCAGTGATTTTAGCCGCCGGGCAGGGCACACGTTTACGTCCGGTGACGCTTACCATGCCCAAACCTCTGGTGCCGGTTGCCAATAAACCCTTGATAACCTATGCGATTGAAACTTTCAAGCTGGCCGGTTTGACCGATATTGGCATTGTGGTCAATAGCATGACTTCACCGATTGTTGAAGCGCTCAAGGATGGTTCAGCTTTTGATGTTAATCTGGAATACATTATTCAAGAAGAGCAGCTAGGGCTGGCACATGCCATCGGCCTTTGCCAGAATTTTGTTGGCGATGAGCCTTTTGCCGTTTATCTGGGCGATAACATCTTCCAAGATAAGATGACCGACCTTTTGCGCCAGTTCCCAGCTTCTGATGCCGAAGCCTCAATTGTTTTGGGTGAAGTGCCAGACCCGACACGTTTCGGCATTGCAGAGGTGAAAGATGGCCGCATTATTCGCTTGGTGGAAAAACCCAAAGAGCCGCCTTCAAATTTGGCTATTGCGGGTGTCTATCTGTTGCGCTCCTCAATTTTTGATGCTATTTCTCGTATTAAACCCTCATGGCGTAACGAGCTTGAAATTACGGATGCGCTTCAAACTTTAGTGACAGATGGCGCGGCGATGCAACCGTATGTGTTGAATGGCTGGTGGATTGATGCCGGTAAGCCAGATGCTATTGTGCTGGCCAACCAACTTGTACTGGAAGATTTGCCCTATACACCACCGCCGGAGAATGGCGGGAAAATTCTTGGTGATTCAGAGGTGTCGCATCGTGTTATCATCGGCGAAAACAGCCAGATTATTGATAGTGTTGTGCGTGGCCCTGTGATTATTGGCGACAACACTGTTATCCGTAACAGCTATATAGGCCCTTACACATCGCTCGGTAATAATGTCACTATCGAGGGAAGTGAAATCGAAGCGAGTATCGTGATGAACAATTGCGAGATACGCAACATTCAAGGGCGTATTGACCGCAGCCTACTAGCAGATAATGCACGGGTGACTTCTGCTACTCAGATGCCTGTTGCCCATCGCTTTGTGCTGGCCGAAAATAGCTACGTTCAGTTCTAACCCTTCTCAAAAGCAAATGAAACGCCCGCTAACTTGGCGGGCGTTTTACGTTTATTCTGTTATGGTGAATTGAGTATAGGCGTAATCGGTTCTATCTAGAAGCATAACCCCTAGTTCTGGTTCAGTGAGTAAGCAGCCGGGTATACCGGGGTTTACAATAGCAAACACTATTAACTCGTGTTCGCCAGACGTTTGAGGTGTGTATGTGATAGGAATATTTGTTGTTTGGTAACGGGTATCTATAGCAGCATATAGAATTTCACTCTCAGTGCTAAAATTGACTTGCTCATAATTATCAAAGAGCAATATCGCCATATTCTGAAGTTCAGGAGAGGGTAGGTCTTCATATCCACCATAGTGGACATCAGTGTAATTGGTTGAGAGTAGTAACTCAAAAGATTGCCCAATTTTCCCCACTTTTGGGCTAAGTGCTTGGAGAAAATAGTGCGTTGTGTTATCGCGGTTTCCCTCTCCGTTAAAAATTCTAAATGTACGGGGTTGTATCAATGCTTCCTCGCCAGCAATGAGGCTTACTCGGCTAGCGCTCAAAAGTTTAATTTTATCGCCAACCTCATTTAAGAAGTTATAAAATCCCAATGTTAGCAAATCGTGACCCCCCGGCACGAGTGGTGGTAGGGTTACTGTGATTTCTTGACGTACTCCAGGCTCTAAAGTGGTTTCTAAATGTCCGCCATCTATCCCTTCAAATCCCCCTTCTAATTGCTGTTCATCTAGAATGACCATGCTATGCACAGTTAGAGGTCCATTCAAATAGCCACCTTCTGTGAACATTGCTTGAATATAGATACGTAAAGGGATGTTCGCAGGTACATGATATGTTTGTTGTCCGATGGGAGTAGCTTGCTCAATATCATCATCAAACAACCCATGAATGAGTGAGCCAGCAGGAATAGAATTTGCCCAGATGTCAAACCCATCGTCAATAGGTTGCCCTTGTCCATCTAGCAGAATAGGGGGGCCTGTTGGGCACAACTTATTAATGTGAATATCATTGATCGGTGCTATATCGCCAATTTGGGCTACGGTGTATTCTCCCACAATCTGGGACGGATTTTGCGATATGGGGCTGCTGAAAATGGTTGCGCAACTGGCACTAATTACCGCAATAACGATTATCTGTAGATATTTAAGTTTGTTCAACAGCACAATCCTCTATGGTTACTGACATAGCAAGTGTACAATTAAAAAGTAAATTTCGAAATAAATTTTGTTCTTTTTGAATAAAGCTTGTAATGTGTGGGCCGTTGGCGTCAGTTATCGGGTGGTGTTTTTGTTAAAATAGCCGCGATTGGCGGGGTTTTGGGGGATTGAATAAGCGGGG
>DAOTWU010000496.1:0-2337 GCA_034435735.1 Anaerolineae bacterium
GGGAATAATAGGGCAGCACTACCTAAAACGTCAGGTATAAATCTAGAAGTCCTAATACAGGTCATGCTACAATAGCGTGACCTGTTTCCTATATTATAAGGATAGGCTATGTCGCAAAAATCCTTCAATTGGGCAGAACAATCCGTCATTGTTACCGGCGGCAGTGGCTTTTTAGGCTCGCACCTTGTCGCGCATTTACAAGAGTTGGGCGCCGGCAATATCGTCATCCCGCGCAAAAAAGATTATGACCTGCGCGAGAAAGAGGCGATTATCCAGCTCTATGAAGATTATCCCGACACGACGATGGTCATTCATCTCGCCGCAACCGTTGGCGGCATTGGTGCGAACCGCGAACATCCTGGACTCTTCTTCTTCGATAACATCATGATGGGCACACAATTGCTGGAATACGCCCGTCGTTACAACATCCCTAAATTTGTGGGCATTGGCACAATTTGCGAATATCCCAAATTCACACCCGTTCCTTTTAAGGAAGAAGACCTGTGGAACGGCTATCCAGAAGAGACCAACGCCCCTTACGGGCTGGCGAAGAAGATGCTGCTTGTACAAGCGCAAGCCTACCGCCAGGAATTTGGCTATAACGCCATTCACCTGTTGCCCACCAACCTCTATGGTCCTGGCGATAACTTTGACCCGAAAAGCTCGCATGTGATTCCGGCGATTATCCGCAAGATGATGGAAGCCATGGACGCAGGCGCCGACCATATCGTTTTGTTTGGTGATGGCTCTCCTACTCGCGAATTCCTCTATGTGAAGGACGCCGCACGTGGCATTGCTCTGGGGGCGGCTTATTACAATAGTTCCGAACCAGTCAACCTTGGCAGTGGCTATGAAATCAGTATCCGCGATTTAGCCACCCTTATCGCCGAGCTGGTTGGGTTTGAGGGAGAAATTCGCTGGGATACCAGTAAGCCCAATGGTCAACCTCGCCGCCAAGTTGATAGCTCCCGTGCTGAGCGCGAATTTGGCTTCAAGGCCACAACCAGCCTGCGCGACGGCCTGCGCGAGGTAATCGAGTGGTATCGGGTAGTGCGTGAACAAGAACACCAACAAACTGCGCCATAAACACAGGCTATCTTAGTTGACAACAGGGCAGAGCAATTCTGCCTTTTTATTTTGCTGTTTGTTGTGCATAATTTGGCTCACCATAGTCCTAGTCCAGAAATGCGGTAATGATATGTCATTCATCTCCATAGAATTCATCATTTTCGCCTTTATCGTATTCCCGCTTTATTTCTTGTTGCCAGCCCGCCGCCGCTGGATATTGCTGCTCATCGCCAGCTATATCTTCTATGCTTTCAGCCGTGCCAGTTATATCTTCCTTATCGCTTTTTCCACATGGATTGACTATTGGGTGGCGCGCAATCTTGGCAATACACCCGCAGAACAACGCCGTAAGCGGCAGCTGTTGCTGTTGACCAGTATCACGGTTAACCTGGGCGTTTTGTTTATCTTCAAATATTTTAACTTCTTCAGTAGCAGCATTGCCTTTTTAACTGGGCAAGCCCCGTTATCACTTGATGTGATTTTGCCCGTTGGCATCTCTTTCTATACCTTCCAATCGATGGCCTACACCATTGATGTATATCGAGGCCTTGTGCAACCAGAGAAGCACTTCGGTATTTTTGCCACCTATATCGCCTTTTTCCCCCAGCTGGTTGCTGGCCCTATTGAGCGTGCGCCCAACCTGTTGCCACAGTTCCGCAAGGTCTTCAACTTTGATTATGACAGAGTGGTTTCTGGTTTGCGTCTGGTACTTTGGGGCGCGTTCAAAAAGGTGTTTATCGCTGACCGTTTAGCAGTATATGTCAACGCTGTTTATAACGACCTACCATCTTATAGCGGCCTACCGCTATGGGTGGCCACATTCTTCTTCGCGTTTCAAATTTATTGCGATTTTAGCGGTTATTCCGATATTGCTATTGGGCTGGCGCGTATTATGGGTTTTGACCTAATGAAGAACTTTGACCAGCCCTATTTCTCGCAGTCTATCAGCGAGTTTTGGCGCCGCTGGCACATTTCACTTTCAACGTGGTTCCGCGATTATGTCTACATTCCACTGGGCGGCAACCGTGTCTCCCTTGTGCGCAATCTGGTGAACTTGTTCATCGTCTTTCTGGTTAGCGGCCTCTGGCATGGCGCAAATTGGACATTTGTCTTGTGGGGCGCCATCCATGGCGTTGTGGTGGTGATTGAAACGGCTTATCGTCGCCTCATTCCTAAAAAGAAGCATCTGCACATACCTGCATTCATACGTTGGGGCTTTACCTTTGCCATTGCTGATTTCGCCTGGATATTCTTCCGCGCCAACAGCAT
>DAOTWU010000497.1:0-3619 GCA_034435735.1 Anaerolineae bacterium
GTCCTTAAAACGGGGGTTTGGGGGCAGTCCGCCCCCATTTTCCACTGGCGAAAGTTGTTTTTGTGGGGCGCTGCTTCCAACCAGTGTTAAACAGTGACAGTGCAATCATCCTCCTAATTGCTCCAGTGTGAGGGGCGGGAGGTAATCGCCGATAAGCGTGCGCGTCCACCACGCCCCAGTTTCGGCGCGAGTTTGCCAATCAGTGAAACGGTATTGGTAGAGGCGAACGCGGATATACTGCGGTGGTTCATCGGGGAATGGGTTATCGCCAATGAGCGCCAGCACTTGCGGCTCGCCTTCTAGCAGGCGCTTAACGAGGCTGAATAGCCACGGGTTGCGCTCTGGTGCGCTTAATGCGGCGAACCACGCTTGCCAATCGAGGCGCGGTTGGAATGGCGCGATGATGGGCGGTGGCTGCATGACATCTTGGGGCTGGTAGCGCCAAATGTATTCGAGCCATGTCTCCCCGTCGCTGCTGCCCTCTAAAACGATGGTCAGGCGTTCGGTGGTCATGATGGCGAACAGGCCATAGTGATTGGCAATGCCAAATGGCGCGCTCAGGATGACGGCCTCGCGAAGTGGTGACGGCGGGATGGTTTGCGTCATATGGCTGGCGAAGCGCGTGAATGCCAGCAGCACAATCAATGAGACTGGCAGAATGCGCGCCCATAGCAGACGAGATGGGCGGGGTGGCATTGTGCCCAAGCGTGTTTTGATGCGGGCGGGGATGACGCGCTTCAGCATGGTGTCGTCAAGTAGCAGGACGCAAAGGGCGATAGCCAACCAGTTGAAAAAGGTGAAATTGCCCGTGAGGATGATGGCCAGCATCAGGCTGCTGGTGGCAATAGCTCCGATTGCGCGCAGGCGGCGCGGCATGAAATATAAGAAGGGAATGGCCAGTTCGATGATGAACATGATAAGCGTGGAGAGGCTATGAAACCAGCTGGGTAGTTGGTGCATATACCACGCCAGCGGGTTGGGGATGGGCTGGGTTTCGTAATGGTAGCTGAGGGCGGTCAGGCTGTGCCATGATGGGTCGCCACTGAGTAGTTTGACGGCGCCGCTGCTGAACATGAGGCGGAATAGCAGAAAGCGGAACGCCCATATGACAAAAGCGGATGGTTCGCGGCGGTCGATGGCTTTGGGGCGTAGGGTGGGCGGCGCGAGGAAGATGGCCAGAAAGCCCGTCTCTAGCAAGAGCATATCCCACTGAAAGCGCATGAAGACCTGGCCAGCGGTCACAAGGGAGAGATAGCAAAGCCACAACAGAACGAGCATGAGCGACGGCGCAATGCGGAAGATGAGCAAGAGCGCCAATAGTGCGTCGCCATAGCTGAGGAGCAACAGGGCGCTATCGCCACTATTGAGCCAGAGCAGGGTAGGGAAGAGGCGATAGGCTTCTGCGCCATAGCTGGTGCGGGCTGCCTCTAAAAAATGGCTAGCGGGCAAGATGCCGTTTGTGCCAACGAGGCCGAGCGCTTGTTGACCGAATGAGATGAAGGCGATGAGATAGATGAGGCCGAGCAAGCGCAGGAAGAGCCAGCGGGTGAAGCGGTTGCTGTGGGGGCCGGGGCCATCGCCCCAGAGTAGACGGGTGATTTTATAGCCAGCGTCGCGGTGGGTGGCGATGATGTGATAGGCGGTTTCGGTGAGCCAGCGGACGGGCGGCAGGCGATAGAGCGGGTACAGCCAGCGATAGCCAGCGGTGTAGCGCAGGGTATGGAAAACGGCTTCGGCGGCGCTGGTATAGCTGCCGTCGGGCATGATGAGCTGAACGGCTTCTTCAAAGGCTTGGGGTGGAATGTGGGGGTATTGTTCGGCAACGGCTTGGGATGGAGCGTAGTCGATGTTATCGCCAGTGAGGTAGCGCCAATTGCGTATCCAGATTTTGCAGAAGCCACAATCGCCATCATAGACCAGTAGCGGTTTGGTGTTGTGGTTGTGCATGAAAACGCCCCCGCTTGTTTATCCAATGTGCTTCTATTATGCCGCCAAATGCCACATGGGGCGATAGATTTCGGGCGGGATGGTTATTAACCTTGATTGTTCATCCACGTTGTTTTTCGGTATACTTTGGCGCAATTGTCTTAGCAATGTTGACATCGACCATATGAAAAGGGTATTCACCGATGAACGCACCTGCGATACCGCGAAATAAGACTCATTATGTGGCTAGTTATGTTTTACTGATGTTGATGTTTATCATCTCAGCTTGTTCTGGTGGCGAAGGGGAAGCAACACCAGAAATAACGCCCGATATGGTGGAGGCGACACCAACGCATGTACCCTATATGGTGGTTGATTCGATTGACACAGACAGCACTTTGTTCCGCGTCGCGTGGTCACCTGATGGGGAGAAAATCGCCGTTGCAACTTCCAATGGCGTTTTTATCTATACCATGGCGGATTTACTCGCGCCTCCAATTCACCTTGATGAGCATGATGGCGATGTCCCCGCTGTGGCGTGGTCGCCCACATTAGAACAGCTGATTACGGGCGGGCGCGATACGCTGGTACGCTCTTGGAATACGCGCAGTGGCGGCTTCTTGCTACGTTTTGAAGGGCACACGGATGATGTGCTTGATTTGACATGGTCGCCAGATAGCGAACGCATCGCTTCGGCGAGTTGGGATGGCACCGTGCGGGTGTGGGATTTCGCATCTAGTGAGTTATTGGCGACGCTTGAAGAGCCTGAAGATGTTGTGAGCAGTGTGGCGTGGTCGCCCGATGGGCTTTGGCTGGCGGCAGGCAGTTATGATGACAAGATTTATATTTGGGATGCGACAGGCTGGCAACAATCGCAAAACATTGATGGTGTCATTGTGCGCGATACCACTACATGGAACTTGAAGCAGGTTTTGCCTGGTCATGAGGGGAATGTCAACGCGATTGCCTGGGCGTCTGATAGTGTCACTTTGGCCAGCGCGGGTGAGGATGACATTGTCCGCACTTGGAACACATCGACGGGCGAGATGTTACAGGCTTATCATGGCCACGAGGCAGATGTAAACGATGTGGCGTGGTCGCCTGGTAATAGCATGCTGGTTAGTGGTGGTACAGATAATACGGTGCGCGTTTGGCGGGCTGAAGATGGCGAGATTATACGCGAGATGAACGGGCAAGCGGATAATGTGGTGAGTGTGGATTGGTCTGTAACGGGGCTGCTGGCGGTTGGCAGTCAAGACGGGCATGTGCATTTTTGGACGATGCCAGGCGGATAGCAGGGCTGTGGTGTGTAGTTTGTGGGGTAAAGGTGTTTTGTGGGGCGCTGCCCCACGCCCCGCCACTTTTTCGTAAAAAGTGGGCAAAAACTTTTTGGGGCGAACGCCATCGCTACGCGAGTGGCCTTCGCAAGTGGGTTAAGGTGAACTCGGCGCTATAGGATGGATTGCTGCGACAGTTCATCCTAGCGCCAAGTGTGATAATACCCGAAACAGGATTTTTAAGGGCGCCAGTCCTTAAAACGGGGGTTTGGGGGCAGTCAGTCCCCATGTGCGAGGCCTTGAGCATTGCGTATTGCGGAAAAGCCGCTACAATCTCGCCAACTTATAACAACACAAAAACCACCGTTTCGCTCAATTTTGAGAAATGGAGCCTGTGATGTCCTGGCACATGAACG
>DAOTWU010000498.1:0-5888 GCA_034435735.1 Anaerolineae bacterium
TAACAAATGATTTATTCATCGAGTGGAACTTAGTCAGTGGGCGACGGGTATTTACCACATTGCGTGACCGCGCGCAATATGTTTACTACACACCTGATAAAGATCATCTTTTTACCATAGATGACCGAGGTAACTTACACTTATATACCGCCGCACTAGGCGAAGAAGTTGCGGCTTTTCCCGCCCACATTCGTTTTAATGGTGCGATTGCTTATGCCCCTGATGTTGGCTTATTGGCCATCGGCGGCGAAGGCGGTATGGTGCGCGTTTGGGATGTGCTGGCACAGGAAAAATTAGCCGAGTTCTCCGCTTTTGCTGTTGCCATAGAGACAATGGCCTTAACCGCAGATGGCGAACTTTTGGCAGTTGCCACCCGTGATGGTTTTGTGCGTTTATGGGATTGGCGTACTGAAACCCAGTTGGCCGAGTTAGACCATGAAGGAGCGCGGCCAGATAAAATGACTTTCTCCCCAGATGCTTCACAGTTAGCCGTTGGCACAGATACCTATGTTGCGCTGTGGTCTGTGCCAGATGGGGAATTGCAAGTGGCTTTACCCACTGGCAATGGCGGTGTGAGTGAAGTGATGAAGTATTCGCCTGATGGACGCTATCTCCTCACTGGCGGTATTCCGGAGAGCATTCTGCTGTGGGATACCTCCGAATATCGCATGGCTGGGGCTTTGCCCAACACAGGTGGTGATAGGCTCGGTGCGGCCTTCTCTCCCGATGGTAACTTGTTGTTGACTACGCTTTGGGGCGGGGCGACTGTACTGTGGGATTTAACCACATTAACTGAACAGACTGTCAATCGCGCTGCATTAGATACTCCTTCTCGCCAAATTATCAATGTCGATTGGACAGCCGATGGCTTTTCTTTGATTTTAATTGATGCTTCTGGCCCTGTTTATGTTTGGGGGATTGGCGAAGTTTTTGAGCCAGAACCATAAAAAAAGCCGCGAACTACATCGCGGCTGTGGGGGTACTTCCAAATGCAAAGTGGCTAGTATGGAAATGCGATTACTGCGCTTTCCATTGTGTCAAAATTCGGTGCCATGACAATGTATAGCCATGGGCCATTGGTCCATGTGAAAGTGATGCCACTAGCGGTGTGGGCATAGAAGTAATTAACTGCCCGATCTTCTAATAGGACGAAATTACCCACAGTGCCCATATCGTCTGCGCGGTCAAATAAGAACCGTATGGCCGTTAGCGCATCCGCTTCACTTTCAAACTGAGCTAGTGCCACTTCAACCTGTTTGTAATTTGCTAAAAGCGCTTCCAGTTGTGCTGTTGCTTCAGCAACTGGGTCTTGCGCTGCCGCATCCTCTGAGGTTGCTTCTGTGGTAACCTCGCTTGTAGCGACAGCATTTTCTTGTGCTTCTAACGCAGCGGACAGGGCGGCTTGGGCATCACGTACTTCTTGAGAGACAGCCCCATTTAGGTATGTCCCCCACTCTGTATACAGTGGTGTCAGGCCTAAACCACAGGTATCTGCAACTTCGATATGACGACGCGCTTGCCAGTCTACAGGTGTTACTCCAGCAATACATGCTGTCAGGTCTCCAGTGGGGACATTGACATCATAATGATAGTATGTGCCAAATTGACCAGGCAGCAGTGTGTATTGTTGCCAATCTAATGTTGGCGTGCCGCGTTCTTCAAGCCCATATAGGGTATTGAGCCGCTCTAGCGGCGTGGGGCGGTTTGCCCAGCGTACGGCTTCGATGCCAATCACCGCTAGGTTGGTGAATGCCCACATCGCAACTGCAGCCGCAATACCCGAGACGATTAACCACTTTGTGCGACGGCTTAGCCGACGATTGATATTCTTAATCCAGCGGCGAATATCGTCTACAGTGGTGTTCTCAATGAAATCGAAGAACCGCCGGAGAAATTGCTCATCCTTAGACCGACCATGCGCGCTCATTAGATGTCACATCCTTCACTACTATTGCCATTGTCTTGGTTGGTAGCGACGCGGACGGGAGCACTGACGGTGGCGTTGTACACTTCTTGGCCAGCTTTGATGGTGACTGCCACATCTTCAAATTCGTATTCACCTGTGAATACCATCACCAC
This sequence comes from Anaerolineae bacterium, assembly GCA_034435735.1. Classification (GTDB taxonomy): domain Bacteria; phylum Chloroflexota; class Anaerolineae; order Aggregatilineales; family Phototrophicaceae; genus S146-30. The sequence goes on from DAOTWU010000498.1 coordinate 2,080, forward strand.
TGTGCGACGGTCCCAGCCATCAATCCAATCGAGGTCTTGCGCTACTGGACTGGCGTAGTTACGCAGGCTAAAGGTCATGCTACGGACGGCCAACTTTTTCTTGCCACCGTTGCCGTTGTTCCCGTTATTTCCATTGTTCCTAGCATCGTTGCCGCCGTTATTGCCAGCATCGTTGCCGCCATTTCCCCCGTTGCCCCCATTGCCATCGCCACCAGTAGAATTAAATTCTGTTGTAGCTTGGAGAGATGTATAGGAATGTTGGCAAAACGCTCAACAGCGCAAAGTTGTGATGGCGCTATAATGGAATATAAGTTTAGAAAGAAGGGGACAATATGCGTTTTTTACAAGCAATTCTTAAATTTTTAGCGGCTATTTTCGGGCGACGTGGTGGCGGCAGCGCTCAACCAACAACAGGTGATCATTGTTCGCTGATCGATATTGATATTCCCGCTGATTACGATATAGATGCCATTCCCGAAGTGAACTCTACAGTAGAAGCGGCAGAACTGATTTTTGCAGCTTCGGCGATGGCTGCTTCTGCACAAGATGCAATTCCAGATGCATCAGCATCAACTTTTAATTGCACCGCCACCGTGAAGGCAAATCTTGGGCGTGTTAATGTGCGTTCTGGCCCACGCACAGAATTTACGCCACTAGTACAAACACGCGGCGGCGTCTCTTTCCCGCTTGTGGGTGCTAGCGAGCCTGACCCCGACGGTTTTCGCTGGTATTCGGTGAAGGTTGGCGGGGAGACAGGCTGGATACGCGGCGATTTGGTCGAACTCTCTATTGATTGCGCACAGTTTACATTCATCAGTGAGGATGAAGTTGGGCCAGATGCCAAGCCGCCCATCATCAGCAATAAATTCCCTTTACCTGTTGATGGTGCAATTACTACGCCTTATACCAGAAGTCATCGCGGGTTAGACCTCGCCGCGCCAATGGGGACGCAGTTACTAGCCGCAGCAGATGGCTTATGTATTCGCCGCATTGATTGTGAAGCCTGTACTGAAGACCGCCCCAATGTGCAACCGCGCCCTGGCGTTGGCTGTCCAGAGCTATTCAAACGCAAGGACTGGGGCTTTGGCTATGGCAACTTCCTCGTTATCCGCCACAATTACGAGGTTTTGCCGCCTGCTTTACGGGCGGAGATGGATAAACAGAACTTGACAGGCGGCTTTGCCTATGTGCTCTATGCGCATATGAGCCGCCTAGATGTCAACATTGGTGACCCCGTTAAACAGGGGCAACCCATTGGCTTAACGGGCAATCATGGTTGCTCCAGCGGGCCGCATCTCCATTTTGAAGTGCGCATCGGCAAAGATGAAACGGTAGATGGCCGCTGGCTCAATCAAACGCCAGTCAATCCCAATTTGATGTTTGTGGTCGATTAAAAGACCATCGTAAGCGCTAGCACCAATAACAGCACTAGTACCAATTTGCGGAAGCGCTCTGGGCTGATGAATCTATCAGTAGTCCAGCCTAAAATGAGGCCTAGGACTACTGGCGGAATGCCCAACAGCATATATTGCCAGACTGCTGCTGTATAGTGACCAGCCAGCGCATGGCTGAATACTAAAATTACGGTGCTGAATAAGAACGCTGCTTGAATATTGCTTTTGAAGCGCTCTCTATCCCAGCGCTGCATTGTGCCATAGATGATGCAAGGCGGCCCGCCGATATTATAAGCGCCGCCCATCAACCCGCTGGCCAACCCAAAAGCATATCCCCACCATGTCTTTTGCAGAGGGGGCAGTTGTAGCCCGCTGAGTGTATAAAGCGCGTATAGCAGCACAATAATACCAATAAGGCGCAGTAAGAGCGCTTCTGGCAATTGCGAGATGAAAAAGACGCCCAATGGAATACCAATGGCCATTCCGATAAGTAAACGCCAAATTTCGCGGAATGTGAATGACTCTCGATAGTGAATGAGCATGACCAGTTGGCTCACGATGCCAATGGCGGCGAATAGGGGGGCTGCTATTTCTAGCCCAATTAATGTGACGAGCAGCGGCATAGATATGAGGGCAGAGCCAAAACCGCTAATGCCCTGCGTGAAAAACGCAAAGAATAGAACTGGTATAACGGCAAGTTGAACCACGATATGCAACTCCCTCCTTTTGGCGCCAACAGCATAACATATCGTTGTTATTGGGTGCAGTGCCATATTGGATGGGTGATAAACATCTGGTTGCAACTATGACATTTGTCATATGAGGGAGCTAAAAGCCTTTACGAATCGCCCGCCACTCATCCAGTAATTCTTTGCATTTGATATTGAGCGGGTCATATTGCGCCCGCAACTGCTTCATCTCAATTTGCAGGGATTTGTAACGCTCTTGTGCTATGGGGAGCATTTCTTGCCAGCGTTGTTGCCGCCCGCGCCGCACTCTGCCAGAAATAAACGCGATGAAGAGCAACAACCCTCCAACGCCACCCGCCCCTGCGATGATTGGTAAGTTCAAGGGCTGCACCGTTATCGCTTGAAAAATCGCAAATCCTATACCGCCTAAGCCGCCCAACGTAAGCAAAGCGAACACCATCCGAAAGCGCCCTTTTGTTTCCTGCTGCTTGCGCAAGCTGCGTTTGGCCTCTTGGGCTTCCCGTTTTGTGGCGTCTATCGCCTGTTTGAGCGTTTTCATCTGTTGGTGCAAGGGTTCGCGTTGTTCCATGAAACCATTAAGCCGCTGCTTTACGTCTAGTGCATACTGCCATAGGTCATAAGCCTCATGGTCACCAAGAAACCATTCACCCGTTTCGCTATCGCCAAAAATATACTCATCAAACTCGAACCCCGGCGGGATGAGTTTTCCTGCCGCGATGGCATCCTCTAGTTTTTGCACCTGCCCGCGTATTTCTTTGAGCAATGTTTCCAGCAATAAATAAGGTGCGAGCGATTTTCTAAGTTTCTCTTTGAGGGCTTGCTCGTCAGATGAGCCGCGTTTCTTTTTATCGGGTGTATATTGGGTTTTTAGGCTGCTGATGGAGCGTTGGATGAATTTATCGGTTTCATCTAATGTTTTTTTAGCGTGTTCTAACCGCGTGCGTTGTTCCCGTTCGGAGATGCCTACTTCAAATAATCCCGGCACATTGGCGCGGTGCAAATGATCTAGTATAGCTTGTGGTTCGTATAAATCGGCAGCCATAAATGCCTCCCTTTGCGGTTGGATGCCGCTGATTATAACGCAGCCTGATATAGCATTGGCATATCTAGGCCCTATGACTATCATAACGCTTATGTCATTTTGCACCTCTTAAGAAAGGTGATGTATGAGCACAATACCGCTTTACCCGTTATTGCTTCAGCCTTCGTTACACGTAAAAGTGTGGGGCGGTCGCCGTCTGGCCACCCACTTGCATAAACCTTTACCTACAGATGAGCCTTATGGCGAATCGTGGGAACTGCATGATACCTCGATTGTTGAAAATGGCGCGTTGGCTGGACAAACACTGGGCGATGTGTTGAAGCAATATGGTGCGGCACTGGCAGGAGAGGGGAATAACCCTGATGAAGGTTTCCCTTTACTGGCCAAGTTGCTTGATGCGTCCGATTGGCTTTCTGTACAAGTGCACCCTAATGATGAGCAAGCCCGCCAATTAGAAGGCGATCCGCGCGGTAAAACTGAAGCGTGGGTAATCTTAGCTGCAGAACCCGATGCAAAACTGGTTATCGGTGTTAAGCCTGGTACAACCCGTGAACAATTGGCGCAGGCTATCCGCGATGGGTGCTTGGAAGAGCTACTCATTTTCGCCGATGTGAAGGCTGGCGATGTGGTCTATCTGGCAGCGAACACCATTCATGCAATTGG
>DAOTWU010000499.1:0-8290 GCA_034435735.1 Anaerolineae bacterium
GCGGCTGGTAGTGCACAGGCGCTAGAAACGGCAGATGTTGCCCTGATGAGCGATGACCTGAGCAAGCTGCCATTCACCATTCGGCTTGCACGTTTTGCCCGCCGTCTCATCAAACAAAATATTGCCCTCAGCTTTGGCGTGAAGGCGGTGTTTATCGTGTTGGCGCTGCTGGGATTGGCCTCGTTGTGGATGGCTGTTTTAGCAGATGTTGGTGTTTCCTTGTTGGTGACATTGAACGGTATGCGCCCGATGCGCCAGACAACAGATTAAGTGAGGATATAGGCCGCTTCTTGTATTAGAAAAAGAGGCGGCCTTTTAACATATCTAGCGTTTGCTGTTCCATTTCCCAAATGTCGAGCTGTTCTTGCTCTTTCAACAAGTTTTGCAAACGACGATAGCCGTCAGCGTATTCTTTAGACCATTCTTTAGAGAATTCGCCATTACGGATTTCTTCTAGTGTCATCTCCATTAAACGCTCTAACTTCAAATCTTTGAAGCGTGCCAACCGGCTGAGTACGCCATATTGCCCCGTTAACGACGATAACCGCAGGGCGCTCATTAGGCCGTCTTCACCTGCTTTGTCTAAATAGTCACGTAATTCGCCAGAGATATATAAATCCAAAAACGCCGCTTCTGGCGGATAGCCTAAATTGAGGAGCAGATTAGCCGCTGTGGTGATGACTAAGTGCAACATTGGTAAAATGGCTTGCTGGATGAACAAATCCAACTCGGCTTCTTGTTCAATGCTCACTTCTACTGCGCCCGCTTTCAATGCGCCTACAGCTTTTGCCAGCGCCAATAGTGTCGGCCATGCAATACCGCTCACATCTTGACCAACGCTGACAAAGCTATAGAAACCGCGCTCATCAAGATACCGTTCTCGCACGCTAGCCCCCAATGTGCGTGGGGCGATAAGCCCAACATCAACAAATGGCGGCACTTCGATAAAGCCAAAGGCGATGTTATAACCGCTGCTGAAAACCAGCATATCCCCCCGCTTGAGCGATGGCGCTACATGGTCTAAATAAACCTGTGGCATCGCTTCATCGGGTATCATCATCATAATGATGTCGCTCTCTTTAGTGATGGCGTCAATGTCTCCCGTGCGCAAACCATCCGCACGGGCTTGTGCACCGCGTTCAGCATCCCGAACGCCAATAATGGGGCGAATGCCACTATCTCGCAAATTGAGCGCCAATGGGCGGCCTAAATTCCCGTAGCCAATGATACCGATTGTTTTCCCCGTTAAATAACCGAGGTCACCATCATCTTCTTGATAAATAATGGTCATAGTTACCTACCTATGTGAATGTAAAACGCCAGACGGGAAAATCGTACCCATTGCGCTCAAAATAATAGCGATTATAGAGTCTTTGGGAATGCGTGTTGCTAGCTTGCGTATTGACTGTCATCGTGCTAATGCCACGCCTTTGAAAGCGACGAATCATATCATCGAGCAAGGCGGCGCCAATTTTGCGCCCTTGCATCGTAGGGTGCACGGCTAGACGGGCTAAATGTGCGATAGAATGCGATTTAGTGCTGATTTGATAGCCGATAATCTTGTTATCTACCTGAGCGACTGTTGCAATAGCAGCATGCCTTAAGGCGTGGTAAATGTCGTCATCGGTCATCTGCCAGGGTGGATGAAACGCTTGCCTATCGACATCCGCCACCATAGGCACATCTTCCATGTGTAAAGTGCGTATATCAATCGCTATATCTGATTGTGGCGTTGAGGGTAGTTCAGAAGTGTTGCGCCGTAAAGTCACCACATCTTCGACATAGCGAAAATCAAGATACTGCAAATGGGGGGTGAGCCAAGCATGAACACCCAAAATCCAAACGCTTTTTATATGCTGCTTTTGCAGATGGATATGGAGCGTTTGCCAAAGTGTCTCTATCGCGTGTTGAATATCGACACCATCAATGACTGCGGCAAGCCGTAACCAGCACGTGCCTTCTAGGGGTATCGATACCCCTAGCACGCCGATAATTCTGTCTTCATCCCATAAAACAAATGTAGGTGCGTCTTTATTGTTGAGCCATTCATCAGTGTCATGCCAATCCAGATGATAATGCACATAATGGCTACGAAAAAGCAAGTCCATAACCGCTTGCTGATGGCGACGCTCATAAAGTGTTACAGTCATATAAACCCCATCAATGTGTTTACTTTCTCATTTTACTGTTGGCGTATGCGCTCAACATAGGGGCGGGCTGTAATTGCAATAATTTGGCAAAGGCGCGTATCGATTAAGCGCACGCGAATACGCTCATCAATGTCCTCTATGTGGTGGGTTGTTGTCAATATCGTTGGCAAGCGCCGTACATAACGATAGTCCACCAACGAAAAGAGTATTTCTTTCGCCCATGATGATGTGGGATTATATAGACTGTCAAGCACCAGATACGGTGTTGACCTTGCGATAGAAAGTTTCAGGTCAAAATCTTGCGAGGCTTGGCGGTTAAATGTCAATAACTCGCTCAAGGATAAAAAGACAATCTGGTCTGGCTCGGAAGATGATTGTGTGTGTTGAATATGTTGGGCAATGGCCGCCGCTAAGTGTGTTTTACCAGTACCAGGCTTGCCCGTGAATAATATCCAACCGTTTGGCTTTTCCGCATAGCGCCATGCCACTTCAAGCGCCGTTCGGAGATTACGCTCTTCTTGAGGGAATGGGGCGCTAATATCGAATGTCTCAAATGTCATGCTTTGATAAGGAGATATATCCCATAACTGGGGCATTGCGCCGCTACGCTTAGCAGTGCGGTAGTCTGGCACATAAAGCGCGATGTGCCGCGTAAATTTTTCATCTAGCAATCGGCTACGCAAACGCGGGTCGAGTTCATCAATATCGGCATTGGTGGTAATGACTGTCGGTAATTTGTGTGTATAGCGATGGTTGAGTAACTGGAATAATTTTTCCTGTGCCCAAGGGCTGGGATTTTCCACCCCTAAGTCATCCAGTATCAACATATCGACATTGCGCATACGGTCAAAGGTAACATCGTAGCCTAATTCATCATCGGAAGAATATGCCCCGCGCAAATGGTCTAGTAAATCTGGCGCGGTGACGAAGACTACGGTTCTTCCCCGTCGAATTTGCACATTGCCCACCGCCGCGGCTAGATGGGTTTTGCCTGTGCCATAAGAACCTTCCATCAATAGCCAGCCATGAGGCTCTTCCGCAAATTGCAGGGCGGCGTTTCGCGCCAATATCAAGGCGTTAATTTGCCGTTCGCTATAGCCGCGAGTCATCAGGTCTGTCTCAAAATTGGCAAAAGTTTTATCCGCTAGTGCTTCCAAGTTGCTCCAGCGTCTCAGTATCTCTTGCCAAGCGTCATCAACTTCTACCGGATTATTGGGGCAGCGATAGAACTTACCAAAACGCGGATGCTCTGGAGGGACATCATACTTGATGACGCCTAAACTGCCGCAAATATCCTCCATGCCACAAACTTGGCATTGCCCTTCATGAGGGTTAATGGGTGATGATGTCTGCGTATTTGCCGGAGGCGTACTGCGTTCCATCTCCTCCAGAATTTGTCTTATTGATTTCACGGCTTTTGCCCTCTTGTTCCCAGCGGCGCAAAATCGCCTGAATATAATGCCAGTTTCGTTTATTGTTATAGACCGCTATTTCAATCGCTTCTTTTATCCATTCAATCGGGTATTCTCGTTCGGCATCCCGTAGCGCTTCGCTGATAAGCTGTGTTAGCGGCCCGATATTCTCTTCGTATAATACATAAATTGATGGGCGAGGCGGCAAAATCTCAACGGGGTTTTGCGGGTTATTGGGACGCCATTGCCCCGCTTCAATTTGTTGAATGGCCGTTCTGCCCTTAGGTGTGTTCATAAAATAAAGGGTATAAGGCTCGCCATCAACGTCGATGGTTGCCTCCAACAATGTTTTACGCGCCACCATGCGTTGTAAAGCCGCTTTTAGTGCTTTCTCTGAGTTTGCCGCGTTGTTGCCTAACCCTTGCATCAGCCATGTATTGCTGGTGAAGTCTTGGCGCTGTAAATAGCGATAATCGCCAGTTTTTTGCTCTAATGCCCAAAAGCAAAATAGCGTTAACTTCAGCTCATTTACATCGTCGATTTGTGGTAATAGCTCAGTGAAAAATTCATCTGGTATACGTGTAAAATGCTTTTTGCCTGGGGTGAAGCCCTCAAACTCCTGCATGGTAATTAACCTAGTTCACTCATATCAACACGATGCACCTTCGCATCGCGGAATTTCGTTGCGTTGGCATCAAAGTAAAGTTGGATTGTGCCTGTTGGGCCGTTACGATGTTTTGCTACGATGACATCGGCTTGGTTGGGGAATTCCGTTGCCTCGTTATAAACAATATCACGATACAAAAACATCACAATATCAGAGTCCTGCTCAATACTACCACTTTCGCGCAGGTCAGAAAGCTGCGGGCGCTTATCTTGCCGTTGCTCTACTGCACGGGATAGCTGTGCCGCACTGAATAGAGGAACATTTAGCTCTCTTGCCAACTCTTTTAAACTACGGCTGATATAGCTAATTTCTTGGACGCGGTTATTTTTATACATATCGCCCGCATTCATCAACTGCATATAATCCACCATAACCATATCAACACCATGCTCATGGGCTAAGCGGCGACATTTAACCCGCATCTCTACAGGCGTCAGGGCTGGGGTATCGTCAATGAAAATTTGTAATTGTGATAGGCGGTCTGTCGCCTCTATAAAGCGGCGTAACTCGCTGGCATTTAACTCCGCTAGCCGTAGCTTTTGCATGTTAATGCCAGTTTCCATCGCAATGAGACGCTGTGAAATTTGCTCATGCCCCATCTCCATTGTGAAGAGGGCGACCCGCGCCCCAAAGCGGGCGGCATTCAGCGCCACTGATAACATGAACGAGGTTTTACCCATACCCGGACGACCAGCGAAAACGATGAGGTCAGATTTTTGAAATCCGCCCAACAGCTTATCTAAATCGCGGAAACCCGTTGGTAAGCCTAACGCGCGTTGGGTATTGAGTTGCTCTTCGACCTTATCAAAATATTCGCTGATAGCCGTTTCTAGAGGGATAAACTCGCGCTTGAATTGCTCTTCAGTGATACTGAATAAACGCGCCTCAGCTTCTGCCGTAATGTCATCGAGAGAGCGCGCCTCATCTGCTGCTAACGCCCGTATTTCGTCTGTTGCTTGAATGAGCTTACGCCGTATGGCAGCGCGCTTAACAATGCGGCCATAGACCTCAGCATGAACTGAGTTCGGCGTACCGCTTATTAAGTCAACGAGATAATGCTCACCACCAACATCATGTAGCCGCCCCATTGCCTGCAGCTCTTCGGCCACAATGCGATAATCCAATGGCTCATTGCGCTCGCTAATGCGCAATAAGGCTTCCCAGATATATGTATGCCGCAACAGGAAGAAATCCTCTGGCATCAAAAACGCTGCCACTTGGTTCAGGGCATTAGGGTTGATGAGCACAGCGCCAATAACTGATTGCTCGGCCTCTTGGCTATAAGGGGTTACACTGCTCTGTTGAAATTCATTCATGGCTATGTTTTCGCTGTTGGCTCATTGCTTTTAGTATATGGCAACAAGAAAACGGCGCGTTGCTGGCACCGTTTGTCTTTTGTTCGAAACTGTCTAGAGACAGAAAACAGCCTGCCACTTTCGTAGCACGCTATGGGGCAGGAAAGGCGTTGAGGCGTCCTATTCCTGATTGTCGTCTAAATCATCGAGGTTCAGGGTGTTGACGAAATCAGCAAAGGCGCTTAAGCGGTCATTGTCGATTTCTTCTTCTTCCACACCCGCGTCTTCGCTAGCGGCTTTGGTTGGATGCTCGCTGATTGGCTCGTTCTCGATGCTTTCATCTGGCGTGATGCCTGCTTGCTCCATAACCGCCTCATCGACGAAAATTGGCGCATTGACCCGTACCGCTAGCGCAATGGCATCACTAGAGCGCGAATCAATTTCAATTTGGCGATCGTTCACCTCAATCACCAAGCGCGCATAAAATACATCTTTGCGCAAGGCGCTGATAAGAACATGAACGACTTTCCCGCCCAGCTCTTGAATGACTGATTTTAATAAATCATGTGTTAATGGGCGCGGTGGTGTCACCTGTTGCAATTCCATGGTGATGGCATCAGCTTCGGAAGTGCCAATCCAGATAGGCAGGTAGTGTTCGCTATTGATGTCTTTCAAAATCACCACGCGATGTGGAGACATTAAACTCACGCGGATACTGTCGATTACGACTTCTATCATGGTATACTCTGCCACTCGCTGCTTGCTTGGTCTTGTTATTTTGATTATACACCGTAGTAGAGTTAGGGCAATATATTAAACCTTGTTTTAGCCAAATTTGTGGCGGGAGTATGCCTTGGTTATGCAAATCAGGCGGAGAATGTGGCGTTTTTTAAGCAGCCTGTTACTATTCACTGTGATTGTTATTGTCGCAGGATGTGTTGGTAGCGCACCATTGGCGCAGCCATCGCAAGGCTATCGCATAGGGGAATTATTGCTGGAAGATAGCTTTGAAACGGCGGGTGATTGGCGACAATATGAATCTGATACCGTCCATATGCTTATTGATAAAGGGCGGTTCAATATACAGGTGCAAAGTAGTGCCTACTATTGGACTATCAACCAATTGCTTCATGAAAATGTTGTCATTGATATTGAGGTGCGTGGCTTAAATGTTCCTGATGTGAGTGGTTATGGTGTTATCTGTCGCGCTAATCCCAACAATAACGGTAACGGCTATTATTTTCTCATCAGCGATGATGGCAGTTATTCGATTCGGCGCGGTATTCGCAATGAAGTAACCGCCTTACGCTCATGGGCAACACACCCAGTGATTTATACAGATGGCCGCCCCAATCGGATACGTGTGGTTTGTTTGGATGATTACTTGGCGCTCTATGTGAACGATACGTTCATTACCGAAGTGCATGACCAATTCTTTCAACAGGGTGTTGTTGGGTTGGGGGTTGTGACAACTTCTGAAAGCGATGCGCTAGAAGTTTCGTTTGATGATTTACGGCTTTGGCAAGCATTGCCAGAATAATCCTACACTCAAAAAAGCCCCGTGATTATCACAGGGCTTCCAGTAGATATGTATGCAATCTAATCGAACTATGGAATGACAAGCTCTTGATTGACCGTCAAGTTATCAGGGTCAGTCAGGTTGTTTGCTTCAACTAGTGCCTCAACCGTTGTGCCATAGCGCCGCGCAATCTGTAATAACGTCTCTCCAGGTTGAACAATGTGGATAATTCCACCACTACTTTCGGAGACGCTGCTGGTAGCGGTAGCTTGTGGCACTTCACTGGGTTGGGCATTCGGGCCACAATCTGGCAACGTTAAAATATCGCCTGGCTGAATAATATCACCCTGTACTTGTGGGTTTGCTGCCCGCAAAGCCTCTAGCGACACCCCATTATTAAGCGCAATACGGAATAGGTTATCGCCCGCCCGCACGGTATATTGACATTCATCTGGCACATCTTCATTAATCAAAATTTGGGTGGGGGTGATTAATGGTGATGCTTCTGTGGCTGTTGGTTGCAGCGGCGTTGGGGTGTCAATTGGTACGGGTAGGCTAGGCCCGCTCGGTGTAATAACCTGCGGTGTTGGCGTTGCGCTGGGAGGGACAAACGGCGTAACAGGTGTATTTGTCGCGGGCACTAATGGCGAAATTGTCGCCGTATTTGTGGCTGGCACAAAAGGTGTTGCCAACGGCGTGTTGGTTGCTGGCATGACCGGTGCAGATGATTGTGTCGCATCGTCATTAGATACTGTGGGTGCAATACGGGTGACGGGCGGCACTGTATTGGTGGCAGTGGGGCCAGCCGACGGTAGTGTGTTTGTTGCTTGTATTTGTGGGGCTGTTGTTGGGTTATCAAATCCCTGTAAAGCGGCGTCATCGCTGGCCGAGCGATAGCATCCTGATAGCAATAATAAGGGAATTAAAAGCGCCCCAGGCAATATCCAGCGTTTCGACATCCGTTTTCCTCCCTTATGTTGGTTCATAATTTTCACCATGGCATAGAGCATACACCTATCGCTCTATTTAGGCAAAGATACAACCATAGATTAAATCATGGTTATAGGCAAATTTTCCCCTATCACGTTATCCTGTTATATGCTTAAATTATTGCAAATAAGCTTTCAATTTGTGCCTGTAACAAATGTTTTCAATGCTTGATAAGGGTGATAAGTGTGAGTGATAAAAGCGTGCGGGTGTTAGTGGTTGATGATGATAGCGGTATTCTTAAGCTGATTGGCGTTCTG
>DAOTWU010000500.1:0-10140 GCA_034435735.1 Anaerolineae bacterium
ATTTTAATGTCAGCAAAGTGCGGGATAAGTTGAGCCATTAGTGCTGGGAGTTTCTCCCATTCGTCTTTCAGGATGACCTGTTTTAATTCAGCTGCTAAATAGCCAGCCCAACGCCACTTATAGCGGAACTCTTCCGCTTTTTTCCAATAGTCCCGCTTTTCCCACGCCTCTACAGCTTCATCGATACTTTTATCAATATCCACAAGGCAAAAATACATGAGTGCGGCCATATCTTTAGCTTCATCGTCAATTTCGGTTTTCTGGCTCATGTGCCGCAAAACTTCGGCCACAGTGCGCATTAATTGATTACGACGCTTCCCCGGCCCATTAGTGTTAATAACTCTTCCCATTCAGTTTTCCTGCTATTTTTTGTCGTCCTGTGGTGGAATATAGGGGCGAATGCCTTTATATACACGATGCCCACCAAGCGTTTTTAAGATTGTGTCGGCGGAACGTCCTGTAACTTCGGCGAGTTCTCGGGATGAAAGGGGGGTATTCCCGTTCGCTAGAAAAACCCGAAACACACTATCTACAAGAGATGTATGTTCGTTAATGAAATCAGGGGCTTTGGCAGCTTGTTGTATAGCTAATCCCAGCGCATCTAATTTCATGACTTCCGCAGTATCGGGATCGATATAATCGACAACAGCATCATGTTCGCTTTGGCTTAAACGCTCCCGAACTTCTGGCGGCAGATGGCTGAGTAAATAAATGCGTAAATCCTGACCGCTACGTTCCCACCATTCATAATCAATGTGAAATTTGGTGTCTTTGGTCGGTTTTATGAGCGAGCTTGGTTTCCCTAGTGGTGACATAAATCCACTTCCATTGTGCGTTTGGTTAATCTAATCACGCTCTGTTAATTGCCAGTAGTGATTGCCAACTTCTTCAAATGCGGGATTGGCGACTAGTATCGCCATAATTGGGCCAGGCGGGCAGCGATAGAAGACATTGGCGATGCTATACAATGTCTTTACATGGACAGTGCCCTGTGGCGTCAACTGTCTTAGAGAAGCGGCAATTTCCTTTAGGATCGATGTTAACGGTCGTTTTTGCTGGCGAATAGTGTTTCTGAGTTGGTGAAGGGCTTCTAAATTATCCACACCAAAAGTGATCAAGTCGTCATATTCGCCGCCAATCATACGACGGTCATTTTCTAGGTGAATTTGCTCTGTATTGGCAGTGATGACATTGAGCCATTCTCGGTGCGGGTTATAGGCATTGAAATCAATGACAAAATGCCCAGGCTTATCGCCTTTTCGCACTTTTAGATACGCGCCAATTGGCAAGCGATGTTTCTTATAATACTCTTGTAGACCATAGATGTAACGGTCACCATGAACAACCCAGCCAGTATATGTTTCCCCATCCTGCCCATCAACAAGTGTGACCCACACACGAGGTGTGTGTGCTGTAGGGAAGATTTTTTGTGTATGGATATTTAGCGGGAGTGTTCCAGTAATACGATGTGGATAGATGAGGGTGATTGTTGCTTCTTCTATAGGTGCATCATCACCATTTAGTGGCGAATACTCATCAGCGATTTCTGCTTCTAACTCCAACATTTCTGGCGTCAGAAGCTCACGGTCATAGTCGATAGGTGTATATTGCAAAAATTCTGGTGTGGATTGAACCGCTTCAGGCTCCATGCGCTTTAGATACCAAAGCACAATGCCAGCAGGGCCAACCTCATCAAACCGGTCATCATGCGCCATTGCATAATTTAAGGAAAAGACTTGCAATGCTTCGGCAGATGCCTCATACATGCCGATTTCTTTGAGGATTTCTATTGTTGTGAGTGGGCCGCCACCAGCCAAATCTAAAACTGCTTCGGCGAGGTGTAATGTACCTAAATCAATTTCAATCAAAAGGTCTTTCGGGAACCATGTGCCCGCTAACCGGATGAGATTGCCATCTTCTTCGAGCAATTCTTCTAAAGATTGGATGATACGTTCTTCATCAGAAGCCAGCAACGCCTCTGGTTCAAGGTCAGCGAATTGGGTGAGCGGGCTGCTACCATTTTCAGCTGCTTGAATGAGCTTATGCTCGGTTTTCAACTCCGCTGCAAATTCTTTTTCTACGTTTAAGTCATCATCTTCTAGTTCTACAGTGATGACTTTGAACTCTCCATAATCGGGATTTTCCCCATCACGAACAGCGGTGACTACGCCTATTGCATTGCCTAATGCTGGAAATAGCAGTCTTTGCCCCACTTCATAAGAATCTGCGGGATTGTAAACGCGCGTATCTTTATACCGCTCTTCTAGGCGTGCTGTTTGTTTATCTAGCCAGCGCTGTATTAGAGCCAGTGCTAATTGGCGGCTGGTTAGCGGGGTTTCCTTTTCAAGGAGTAGATTTGTCAGATATTCAATATCGCTCGTCTGGACGCTAAAGTGGCGTCTCCAAGCCTCGCTTGGCATCAAAGCTACCAACCTCCAGTATGTTGGGGGATTATCATCAAGTAGTACCGGCAGGCCGTTGGTTGGCGGATGAAGTGCCATTGGCGCACCGGGGTGTTGCTGATATTATTGTTCGTGGTTGTATGTATTTGGCGTTTCACGGTTATAACCGGATTGAATTGCCATGACATAAAAAATATGCCAGATAAAAAGATAAACCGGCGGCTTAAGAACTGATGAACTTAGGCTAAACGAGGATTATACTTTATATTCACCCTTAATGACAAGCGTTGGCTTGACCGATGCCATGCTTCTCAGTTATACTGAGCGCTCATAGGTCGTTTTGTAACACGATACATGGGGTGACCAACATATGTCAACCAAACGAACTTGGCAGCCCAAGATACGCCGCCGCGCGCGCGTACATGGCTTCCGTAAACGCATGGCGACCCGTAATGGGCGCAGAGTGCTTAAAAACCGCCGCCTGCGCGGGCGTCATCGCCTGACAGTTACACCCAATCACGTGAAAAAGGTTAACTGGAAGGCCTAAGTTGCTTTGATGCAACGGCGTTACCGGCTTCGCCATACCGCCGATTTTGAGCGTTTGCGTCGTGAGGGCCGGGTTTTTCGACATCCTTTGATGTTGGTAAGCTTGGCCCAAAACCACCTGCCTTATAATCGCTACGGATTTATTGTCAGTAAACGTATTGGCCGAGCTGTAGTGCGTAATCGGGTGCGGCGTTTGATGCGCGAAGCGGTTCATTTGTTACACCCGCGCTTGCGTGCTGGTTATGATGTTGTGCTTATCGCACGTCGCCCTATTGTTGGGCAGCCTTTTCAGGCAGTGCGTGATGCTGTTTACCTGCTGTTCGACCGCGGGGGGATAGTTGTAGAGGACGAAGACCATGATTAAAAGATTAGCCCTGGCATCGCTACGCTTCTACAAGCGCTTCATTTCGCCCAGCCTCCCTTCCGCCTGTCGTTTTCAACCTACCTGTTCAGTTTATATGTACGAAGCCATCGAAATTCATGGGGTTATTCGTGGTACATGGATGGGGCTTAAACGTATTAGCCGTTGCCATCCTATGCACCCCGGTGGTTATGACCCCGTGCCTCCTAAGGAGTAAGTTCACCGTTGACCGGAGAAACCTTTACACCATCTAAATCGTTTTCTCGTATGCGCCTGTTGGGCGCGTTACTCATTGTGATTTTGGTTGCTGCTGCGTGTGTTTCGCCACGCCTCGATGTTAGTTGGGCGTCAATGACAACACTTGGCGATGACCAGAATATTTTTGTCGCTTTCAAAGATCGCGTTTTGCAGATTTCCCCCATCAATGGTGCGGGTATTCCTTTGCTCAATTCTCAAGGTGAAGAACGTGTTGATGAGCAAGGCAATGTTCGCACTTGGGTTGTCAGTAGCCAACAAGTCGAAGGCGCACAGTTTTTTTCTGCCCCATCGCTGATAGAGGAAAATACGCTTCTGCTACCCGCTTATAATGAGCGTTTATACACGGTAGACCTTACTACCGCCCGTGTGAACAACACCAATGGCGAAGCCATTCCCGGTGGAGTCATTACTAACGCCGCACATATTGACAATGTTTACTACTTGCCGCTAATTCATGGCGGTGTAGTCGCTATGGAATACCTTGGCGAAGACCAATTTGCCGAAAAGTGGCATTTTGAACTGGATGATGGCGTTTGGTCTGCTCCACTTGTGGCTGATGGCGTTGTGTATTTTGGCGCTATTGATCATAACCTCTATGCTTTGGATGCCGAAACAGGTGAAGAACTTTGGCGGGTAGATTTAGAGGGCGGCATTGGCTCCACGCCACGTTTGTACAATGATCGCCTTTATGTCGGCAGTTTTGCCCGCAAATTGTTTGTGGTCTCCTTAAATGGCGAAATTGTAGACGAATTTTCTACTGACCATTGGATTTGGGGAACACCTGCTATCGCCGATAATATCGCGTATGTCGCTGATTTAGGCGGCTCGGTCTATGCTTTAGACATTTCAGATGGGCTTAATCTAATCTGGCGTAAAGACCTCGGTGGACGTGGCATTCGTGCGAACCCGCTAGTGTATGAAGATGTTGTTCTGGTGGTTAGCCGTGATGGCTTTGTCTACTGGTTAGACAGTAACACTGGCGAAGAAATCTTCAATCGCAATCTTGAAGTAGAGTTACTTGCGGACCCGCTGCTTATTGAACCTTCTGAAGAAGCGGGCATTACTGATGCTATGGTGGTAATTGCTACAACCGACATCAATCGTTTGTTAGTCGCCTACCAGTTTGACAATGGGCTCAAACTGTGGACTCATCCACGTTAGGCCAGCACAGGAGCTGCTGATTTATGTGGGATTTAATCCTTAACCCGTTGGTCACTATTCTGACCGCATTGTATTCTCTTTTCAACAACGATATTGTGCTCTCTATCGTTGTGCTCACTATCATCATCCGGCTGGTGACCTGGCCGCTTACTGCCCAGCAACAACGCTCGGCAAAACAAATGCAAGAGCTGCAACCTAAATTGAAGAAGTTGCAGGAGAAGTACAAAAACGATCGCGAAAAATTAGCACAAGCCCAGATGGAACTTTATCGTGAGCATGGAGTTAACCCATTTGGTGGGTGTTTGCCATTGCTCATTCAGTTCCCCATTCTCATTGGGCTTTATCAAACGATCCTTTTCGCGCTCGCTTCTACACCTTTCCAACTGGTAGACCTGTCCCAGCGTTTGCTTGTGCCGGGGTTAGATGGCCTCATTCCCATTAACCGCTTCTGGTTTGGGATGGATTTAACTTTACCGCCAACAGCTAATCCTCAATATGCACTGCTCTTGCCGCTTTTGGTGCTGGTAACTAGCTGGCTACAATCTAAACTCAGTTTGCCAACTGCCTCTAATGATGATGATGGCGAACCTAATCAGGCACAAGCGATGACACGTTCGATGACAACCATCATGCCGCTGATGTTTGGTTTCCTATCGTTATCATTCTCAGTTGGTTTGTCAATCTACTTCATCGTGTCCAACCTGATGACAATTTTCCAATATGGTATTGTAGGTAAAGGTCGCCTCAATGGCTTGCTGAAACGCGGCAATGCTGCTGAAGATGAAGTTGTGCAAGCGCCTAAAGGCGCTAAAAAATCCAAAGCGCGCTAATGTGGTATTGCGCTAGAATAATGTGAAAAAATCAGGCGGGGACGTTAGCATTGTGCTGCGTCCTGCCTGTTGTTAAATATCCGTGCCGTTAAGGGAAAACCGACATGGAAACAATTGAATGTACTGGCGAGACGATTGAAGAAGCCATTCAAAAAGGACTAGAAGAACTAGGTGTTACGGCCAGTGACGTGATGGTGACCGTATTAGAAGAGCCTAGTCGGGGGTTATTTGGGCTTGGCTCGCGTGAGGCGCGGGTTCGCCTCCAACTTATTGGCGCACGCCCTGCACGCCCTGCACCTCCTGCTCCGTCTGTTACTGAAACACCGCCAACCCCTGTTGCGGATGATACACTTACAGATGATGATGCGCGAATTGGCAAAGAAGTATTAGCAGAACTGCTTGAACGTATGCGCATTAAAGCCGATATTACTGTTCAACGCACTGAGCCATCTCAACAAGGTGAGGCTGCTCCATGGCTGCTCAATGTGCAAGGGCGTCATGTTAGCAACCTTATCGGGCGTCGTGGTGAGACGCTAGCATCCCTACAATATATTACACGCTTGATGGCTAGCCGTCGTTTACAGCGGCGCGCTAATATCATTGTCGATGTAGATGGTTATAAATCACGTCGTTCCGATCGTTTAGTCCAATTGGCGCTCCGTATGGCAGAGCAGGCGGTTAAACAAGGTCGCACAATATCGCTTGAACCTATGCCACCAAATGAGCGTCGCATTATACACTTGACTTTGCGCAACCGCCCCGATGTAACCACGCGCAGCGTTGGAGAGGGTAGTTCCCGTAAAGTAACCATCGTACCAAAATAGTATGTCTGCTATCGATTATCTTCTCATAGGACACATGACCGCCGACCTCACGCCAGAAGGTCGGCGGCTTGGTGGCACGGTTTCGTATGCCGCCCGTACGGCACATGCTTTTGGCTTACGAGTTGGTGTGCTCACCAGCGCCGCAGTGAATGAGCCATTACTCGACGAAATTAGACCTTATGCTGAAGTGGTTTCTTTAGAAGCTGAAGCGACTTCCACATTTGAAAATATCTACACCCCTGAAGGCCGCCAACAATATATACGGGGTGTTGCAAATAAAATCACTGTGGCCGATATTCCTGAAGTATGGCGTACGACCCCATATGTGCATTTAGCCCCATTGACTGGCGAAGTTGACCCCGATATTGTTTTTGCTTTTCCGAACGCCACTAAACTACTGACACTACAAGGCTGGCTTCGTTATTGGGAAGATGATGGCCTGGTGCAGTTTAAGCGCTTTTATGATGAACATGTTTTAAGCGCCTTAGATATTGTGGTGTTCAGCGAAGAAGATATTCGTGAAGCGCCAGATATGGAAGCACAATATGCGGCTGTTGTGAAAAATCTCATTGTCACAAGGGCGGCTCATGGCGGCACTTATTACCATCAGGGACAGCCATTTAACTATAGCACTCCGCAGGTGGAAGAAGTGAATCCGACAGGTGCTGGCGATGTTTTTGCCAGCGCACTATTGGCGGCATTGAGCCACGTTGGCGGGGATATGCATAAAGCTTTACTAGTAGCTGCGCAGTTAGGCGCTATTGCTGTGACACGATTTTTCTTAGAGGGCGCACCTACACCTGATGAAGTGCAAAAAACACTTATGGAAATTCGATGATAGATACAATTCTATATAACGGTGATATTGTTACTTTAGACCCCAAAACACCTCGCGTCTCCGCTTTGGCCATTCATGGCGAATACATTGTGGCGTGGGGCAGTGATGATGAAATCCGCAGCTTGGCTACACCCAAAACCCGTTTATATGACCTTGATGGTCGTATGATTATCCCGGGCTTAACTGATGCGCATTTACATTGGTCATGGACTGCCCAATCATTGCGTATGGTAGACCTTTTTGAAGTGCCAACCAAGCATGAGGCTTTACAACGTGTTGCGTCTCATATTCAAAATGTGTCGCCAGAAGAATGGGTAACAGGGCGTGGCTGGACACAAGATATTTGGTCAGATAAGGCTTTTCCCTCCGCGCAAGATTTAGACGCTGTTGCACCACAAAATCCCGTTTTCCTTACCGCTAAAAGTGGCCATGCTGCTTGGGTGAATAGTTTCGCTTTACGTTTAGCTGGTGTTGACGAACATACCCCTGATCCAGATGGCGGGAAAATAGGGCGTGATGAGCAGGGATACCCGAATGGCATGCTGTTTGAAACTGCTATCAACCTTGTCCGCCAACACATTCCCTCACCATCCCCTGATGCCCTTGCCGATATGATGCTTGAAGCGCAACAGCTTGCTTTAGCCTCTGGGCTTACAGGTTTTCACGATTATGATGGCTCAGCTTGCTTCGCTGCTTTGCAAATTTTGCGCCAACGTGGAAAGCTCTCTATGCGCGTTGTCAAAAATATCAATCTGGAATGGATTCACCATGCGCAAGAGTTGGGCTTACGCTGGGGCTTTGGTGATGAATGGTTGCGTATCGGCGGCCTGAAAATTTTTGCCGATGGTGCTCTTGGGCCACGTACTGCGTATATGATTGAGCCATATGAGGGCGAGCCAGATAACTATGGTATCGCCACCATCGATAAAGAAGAAATGACTGAAGCTGTCAGTAAAGCCAGTTTAGCAGGTATTCCCTCTACCATTCACGCAATCGGTGACCGTGCCGTTCATGATGTTCTAGATGTGTATGAAGTGGTGCGAAAACAAGAGTCACAGCGTGGCGTTTCCTCAAAGCAAATGCGTCATCGTATTGAACATGTGCAACTTATTCATCCCGATGACCGTTACCGCCTTGCTGAATTAGATATTATCGCATCTATGCAGCCTATTCACGCTACATCAGATTATGATATGGCACAAAGTTATTGGGGCGAACGCTCACGCTGGGCATATAATGCGCGCCTGCAACTTGATGCTGGCGTTGTGGTTGCTTTTGGCTCAGATTCTCCCGTTGAACCTTTTCACCCCTTTAAGGGTATTCATGCGGCAGTAACCCGCCGCCGCCCTGATGGCTCTCCTGGTCCAGATGGCTGGTATCCTGAATTACGTTTATCGCTGGATGAAGCGCTTCGTGCTTATACACAAGGGCCAGCTTATGCTGCTGGACTAGAGCATAAATTAGGAAAACTCGCTCCAGGATACTTAGCGGACCTTGTCGTTTTGGACAGAGATATTTACACTATTCCCGCCATGGAATTACTTGAGGTTGAAGTAATCGCTACAATGGTTGGTGGTGTGTGGCGTCATGGCGAAATCTAGAAGCCGCAACTTATCCAAAACTTAAGGAGGATTATCAATGGCTAATCGTCCCGGTATGAAAGTTGGAGACCGCGAACATCCTGTTCAGGGACCAATGTTAGAAGTGGGGGCATCTGCGCCTGATTTTAAGTTGATTGCAACAGATATGAGCGAACGCACGCTAGCGGATTATGATGGTAAAGTCAAAATCATTAGCTGTGTTCCATCTATCGATACAGGTCTTTGCTCTGCCCAAACGCGTCGTTTTAATGAAGAGGCGGCTAAGCTGGGTGATGATGTTGTGATTTTAACAGTGAGTGCAGATTCACCTTTCGCCCTTCGCCGTTATTGCGCTAACGAAGGCATTGAAAACACCGAAACATTGAGCACTTATCGTGATATGAAATTCGCTGATGATTATGGTGTGCATGATACAGAATGGCGTATTTGCCAGCGCGCGGTTTTTGTGCTCGATAAAGATAATATCGTGCGCCATGCAGAGTATATGCCAGTAATTGGTAACGAAGTGAACTTCGAGGCAGCTTTAGAAGTTGCTAAGTCTCTGCTATAGCTGAAGCGCCTTAGATTGGCTATAGTAACGTCCCATGAATGTGCTTATTATGTTCACGGGACGTTTTTTTATATTGTGTTTGGCAAAAGGATTGTGTCTCCAATGTATGATATTCGTTTACAACGCCTTGCAGATGTATTGGTAAATTATTCTACAGAAGTTAAACCTGGTGAATGGGTGGGCATTCTCGGCGATGTCTCTGTTTTGCCTGCCCTGCGCGCTGTTTATGAGGCTGTGTTAAAGGCCGGTGGTTATCCCACCCTTTTGATGAGCGATGATTATATGATTCGCTCATTTTTGCGCGAAGCTAATGATGACCAAATTGCATGGTTAGACCCAGCTTTAACCCGCTACTACAAAGAAGGTGATGTCTATATTCGTGTTGGGGGTGGCACAAACACCCGCGCCATGTCTAATATTGCGCCGAAGCGCTTACAGCAGGTGATGGCTAAGCGCCGCGAATGGCTGGATATTCGTTTAGAGCGTTCAGCTAAAGGCGAATTTAAGTGGGTTGGCACGTGGTATCCCAACGAGGCCAGCGCTCAAGAGGCGAATATGAGCCTGGAAGAATATGCCGCGTTTGTCTATGGGGCAACATTCTGTGACAGGGAAGATCCCGTCGCTGCATGGCGAGAACTTTCTGCTATGCAACAGCAAAAGGTAGACTGGCTGAAGGGCAAAAAGCAAGTTGTGCTCAAAGGCCCTAATATCGACCTATCGTTGTCGATTGAAGGTCGTACATTTATTAACAGTGATGGCCGCCGAAATA
>DAOTWU010000501.1:0-1726 GCA_034435735.1 Anaerolineae bacterium
AGCGCAATCAGAATGTGCATCCCGATGAGGGAGCGTTCGCTACCGACGAGCGATAACGTCGGGAATTTGAAACTCGATTCGCTGCGGGGAGCTGCTTGTGTTGCTTGCATCACTATGACTCCTCACTAGGGTTGGTGGTATTAGCGGTCTGTTCGTCTTCAACAATCATCTGCGCGTGCATAATATGATGGCCGCGGCCACAGTATTCATGGCAGATGAAGTGATAGACGCCGGCTTCATTGACAATGGTGGTGGCGCGGGCAATTTGCCCCGGCACGATTTCCATATTGACGTTATGGCCTTCTAAATAGAAGCCATGGGTAACATCGCGGCTGGCGACGTTGAAAGTCACTTTTGCCCCGGCGGGTACATGAATTTCATTGGGGACAAATGCCCACATTTGCGCCACAATGTAAACTTCATATTCGTTATCGCCCACTTGATAGACGCCCGGTTCAGAGAACTGTGTCTGGTCCAGTTCAAGCGGGTTCAAGATAGCTGCTGGCTGGGGTAGGCGGATGCCAAGGCCGAATGCAGCCACCAGCAATGCCGCGAAGAATACCCCTAATACGGCTACGACAGCGTAAATCCAGAAGCGTTCATATTTATCGACATGCATCGTTTATGCTCCTCCGCGGCTGATAAATTCCATGTAAGTGAGGAACCAGTAGCCGATATACATCAGCAACATGAGCAGAACAAATGCCATTGCCCCGCGCGGCGGTCCATACTGTTCTTGCTCTTCGTTGGGTGTCGGTTGGTTTTCTTGTGTCATAAGATTGAATCCCCCTCTCACGTTGCCCCGCTAACCTTCAAGCGTGAGCAGGTAAGAGATAATATCTTGAATATCCTGTTCGCTGAAAATATCGCCGTAAACCTTAGGCATCACATTATCCGGGAAGCCCTCTACCACAAATGCGCTGGGGTCTACGATGGATTGATGCAGATATTCTTCTGCGCTTAAGCCATCAACGCGGGTAGCAGCATGCTCACCAACGTTCAGCAGGCCAGGGCCAACAAGGCGGTCTTCACTGTTCGCATTGTGGCAGGTGGCGCAGGCAAATGAAACGTCGGCGATGAACTCGTTGAACAGCTCTTCACCGCGTGCTGGGTCTCCAGCAGGCGCTTCGGCGAGGGTTTCATCATCGCCTGCCTCATCATCAGCGGCTTCGGTGGCTTCGGCGACAGCTTCGTCATCGCCTGCCTCATCATCAGCGGCTTCGGTGGCCTCGGCAACGGCTTCATCATCGCCCGCCTCATCATCAGCGGCTTCAGTGGCCTCGGCGATAGCCTCATCAGTTGTGTCAGCTTCGTCTGTGGAATTTTCAGCGACTGTGCTGGTATCGGTGGATGCAGCCGGCGTTGTGTCATCTAATTTGCGACCACAGCCGGCGGCGACAGCGGCAATCAATAGCAATACAATCAGTGTATAGACCCTGAGTTTCACAGAAACCTCCAACTATTTCTTCACTTGAAAGAAACACGACACTATAAAGATATAAGAAATATGCCGCAGTGGCTTATGCGAAATGTCATGGCTCGAATGTGACATTTATCACATGGAAAGGACTTCATCACCGCCAAATCTTACGCCAGATTAACGCGGCGGGCGTATGCTAGTTCAAATGAGTGAGGAGTACATGATGTCGCCGCCCGTTATCCATTGGTTTCGCCGTGACCTGCGTTTAGAGGACAATGCTGCGCTCAATGCTGCGTTGGCCTCTGG
>DAOTWU010000502.1:0-2450 GCA_034435735.1 Anaerolineae bacterium
CCACGATTGAGCGCAATACCCCCCTAACAATTATCGAACCAGCTAAAAGAGGGTTTCATCTTAACTTACGTGAAATTTGGCAATATCGTGAGTTGCTCTTCTTTTTCGTCTGGCGAGAGATAAAAGTTCGCTATAAGCAAACAGTTTTTGGGGTACTTTGGGCTATTCTACAACCATTCATGACTATGGTTGTTTTCACCATTTTCTTCGGTGGCCTAGCACAAATTGATACAAATGGCATTCCATATCCAGTTTTTAGCTATGCGGCGCTTGTTCCATGGACATTCTTTTCCAATAGCATTACTGGTATTGCCATCAGTATGACCAGTAATGCCAACACAATTAAGAAAATTTACTTCCCACGCATTATCTTGCCAATTTCACAAGTGGGAACGTATTTCGTCGATTTCTTGATGGCTTTTGCTGTTTTGCTCGTTATGATTGTCATTTATGCGCTGGGTGGCCCAACGCAGGCAGCTGATGGGACTACCACTGTCCAAATTCAATTATCGTGGAATATCATCTGGTTGCCGTTTTTCCTGCTTTTGACCATGACCACAGCCTTGGGTTTTGGTTTATGGCTCGCCGCGCTTAATGTGCTTTTCCGTGATGTACGTTATGCCGCTGGTTTCATTATCCGCCTGTGGATGTTTATCACGCCAGTGATTTACCCCACTGAGTTATTGGATGAAACTTGGCAAATTATCTATTCTTTCAATCCTATGGTCGGGGTAATTGATGGCTTTCGTTGGGCACTTCTTGGTGTTGGAGAGCCACCCACAGTGCGGATTGTCATTTCTGTGTGTGTCGCCCTCGTGATTTTGGTAAGTGGCGTCATTTTCTTCAATCGTATGGAAAGATTATTCGCGGATGTTGTGTAGCGATGAGTAACTTAGCGGTACGTGTCCAGAATTTAGGCAAGCAATATCACGTTGCCCAGCAGCGGATTGGCGAGGCAAATCTTATCACTCAGTCGCTGAATTTGGTCACTGGACCGGTTCGCCGTATGTCAAAGCTGCTGCGTGGGCAGGCTACAGGTGCTGCCGAACTAGATGAGAAATTTTGGGCTCTGCGCGATATTACTTTTGATGTGCAACATGGCGAAGTTGTTGGTATTATCGGTAAAAATGGGGCGGGAAAAAGTACGCTGTTGAAACTGCTTTCCCGCATTACATATCTAACTACTGGGCGCATAGAACTCTATGGCCGCACAGGGTCTCTACTGGAGGTTGGTACAGGTTTTCATCAGGAACTCACTGGGCGCGAAAACGTCTATATGAACGGTGCAATCCTCGGTATGTCTAAACGTGATATAGACCGCCGTTTTGATGAAATAGTGTCATTTGCTGGGGTTGAACGCTTTATCGACACACCTGTAAAACACTATTCTAGCGGGATGCGCTTACGGTTAGCTTTTGCTGTGGCCGCCCACCTTGAACCAGAAATCCTCATTATTGATGAAGTGCTGGCTGTTGGTGATGCAGAGTTCCAGCAAAAGTGTATTGGCAAAATGGGTGATTTAGCAGGCGAAGGCCGCACAGTTCTTTTTGTCAGCCATAACCTGCCCGTTGTACGCCAGTTGTGCACGCGGGGCATCCTTTTGCAAGATGGTCAAATGGTTATTGATGGTACGGTTGAAGATGCACTTAATAAGTATCTCGGTGAGGTAAAAACTACTACTGGCGAAATTGTGTGGGAAGACGGCATCGCCAATCCTGGCGTCACTGAGTTAAAAGTGCATGCAGTTCGTATCCGTAATCACCAAGGCGAAGTAACCGCAACCTTAGACTATGCCCAGCCCTATACTGTAGAAATTGAATATGAGCTATTCGAGCCATTGCCTTATCTGCGTGTAGGCTTTTTGGTCCGTACCAATATGGGGTTTGATGTTTTTAGCTCTCATGATGAAGAAGATATTGACCCAGATGCTATGGCTAATTACCGTCAACCTGGATTTTATAAAAGCGCTTGCCAGGTGCCTGGATATTTATTGGCTCCAGGACAGTACAACTTATCCATTAATGCTGGCATTCCCCGCCGTAAAAATTTGTGCCATATTGCCAATGCGCTTTCTATAAATCTTGTTCAGACAGGAACACAAGGAAATACACCAGGTACTAAGCGCAATGGTGTAATATGGCCTTTGTTAAAATGGCAACTTGTTGCAAATAGAGAAACAGTCCTTAATAGCTGAAGAATCTTATGAAGAATCATATCTTGAGATGGTTTTATCGTACCCAATTCTATAGGCAACTTGAACAACAGGTGGAGCAAAAGCTTGTCTCGCGTTTAGGGTTGCGCCGTATTGATGATATTGAGCCTGAAGATATTTTCATTATCGGGTTTCCTAAATCAGGGCACACTTGGTTTCAAAATCTAATAGCTGGTGTTGTATATGGTATTGACACTCGTAATATTCCCCAATCTTTTGTCGAAGATATAATCAAAGA
>DAOTWU010000503.1:0-2717 GCA_034435735.1 Anaerolineae bacterium
GACATGACTGGCGGTGGCCCTAATACCGTGCCTTCTGCAACATTGACCACCGCCCCCACTTGATTCCACGCTGGATAATCATGCGAAACCAGTGGCGCGCCAGATGTGTCGCCAGCCCACACTGCATATACTTCTCGCCCAGCATCAGCCGTCCAGATGGTCTGGGGGATGTATGGCGGGCGGTTTACATCAACATAGAAAAGCCCAATGCGCGTGACGCCCGATGAGGCATCTTCTCCCGTATAGACAAAGCCATCTGGCAAGCTTTGAATGCTCCTGAAGTCATTAGGCCGCATAGCCACATCGCCGATAATAGCGCCCTCGCGGTTGAGAATGCGCCATGTGTTGCTAGATGTATCGAAATTATAGAAGTTGGCCAGAATGAATGCGCCCTCGCCAACGAAATACGGCGGACTTAAATCTTCATTGCTGCTTGTGAAGAAAGCGTAACGTGTACCCGTCGCCGTTTCATAGACTTGCAGCGTGTTCGTATGCGAACCAACGGGCAATGTGCTGGTGCGATTGGGCAAGCTATTATCCGTTAGGTTCATAATGAACTCGCCTTTGGGGCGATAGTGGCTGTTGAAAAGTGCTGGGAATGCCAGCGATTCCTCAACCGTGCCCGAAACCAAATTCCAGATGTAATTGCTATAGAACGGCGCGCCTTCACTCCCCAAATTGGCCATTGAGAAGCTAATTTCTGCACCTTGGTAGCGCTGGATAACAGGTGTTAAAAATGGGTCAATGCCTGCCGCTATGGCGGCTGCATCGCTACTGGTTAACTCATGCAAGACCGTATTGGTGGCAATATCTAGTACCACAATTGTCCAGCCGTTGCTTGGTTCAAAATAGCTATAGCTGTAGACTACCGCCGATTCAAAGTTGTTGAACATTTGCCGCGGATTACCTAACCCGATGCTGTCCGAAAAAATCCGACCTGGGCTATAAGTGATTGGTGTGGTGTTTGTGGCAGTATCGTAAACGAAGAACTGCGATACATTCATTGATGGATTATGTACGGTGTAGGCAAAATAGCGCCCACTTTCTGAAACGGCAACATCACGACTGTATAGCGTATGAGCGATGACCGTTGGCAGGGTGCTATCGGCGGTGACGACGCCAGCTTGATTAATGGCTTGAATGCGCCCAGTAGATGGCTCATAAACCCAAGCTGCCCATTGTGCGCCGCCAGCGCTCGCCCCTACGACGATACCTAATAAAATGAAACAACCAATTAAGGCGAAAATGCGATATTTCATAACTGTCCCCACTTACTTATATCAAATTCCTCATTTTATTATAGGTAGATGTGAAATCTTGCGCTGTTGTGGCTGCGCTACGTTTCCCTTGCGCTTAGTCCACTTTGCCCTATAATCAGCCCTTACACCCCACATTAACCAAATTGAGAAAGGTTTTATTTTGATGGGGGAAATAACCAGCATTGTCTATAAGCCGCAACATGTTGACTTCAAACCATTAGACCGTTTCTCCCGCGTACCCCTTGAGCAAACCCGCCTTATAACAGGTTATGGTATTGAGGGCGATCGTAAGGGTGGACATCCTCAACGACAGTTGAACATTCTCTTTTCGGCGCATGTAGAGCAATTGCGCGCGAAAGGTTTCAAAACAGCGCCTGGCCAATTAGGAGAACAGATTGTGCTCTCTGGCGTGGATGTCGCCCAGATTGTGCCTGGTACAATATTACAACTGGGCACTTTAGCACAGGTCAAAGTGGTTGAATGGCGCAGTGGTTGCGAGCGCTTTAGCCGTATTCATGGCCTGCCTTATCAAGAAGCGGATGGTTTACTCGGTGTGATTGCCACTGTGGTTCATGGTGGGAAAATCCGTATTGGTGATGCAGTGAAAGTTTTGGAGGTTGTGGGCTAAATGTCCGAGTATTTCACGTTAGAGGTTGATCCAACCGAAGACCCCGACGTGATGGAGCTTGTTGTCAATCAAACCTTAACCGCAGAAGAAGAAGAGGTATATAACTCTCCAGAAGAAGGGGAATTGGGGTCTCCGATAGCGCAATTACTATTTAGCGGTATTGATGGCATTCGTGCCTTAACCATCACTGAAGACACCCTCATAGTCACCCGTGACCCAGAAGTGGCTTGGGAAGCGATTATCGATGAAATTCGAGATGCGCTCCGCGATTTTTTCCTCTAATTGATTGCAATTGACCTGATAAACACCATTTGAGGGCGCTATAATTTAGTGCCTTTCTTTGTTTTTATTGCGTTTGATTACGATTACAATACAATAAGGTATGATTGTCCACAGTGGAGAGGGTGCAATTGTATGGCTGATATATTCAATCGCTCTGATGTTTTTATCTCTTATTCCCGGCGGAATAAAGAATTTGTACAGCGACTAGACCAAGCTTTTAAGGCCGAGGGATTGGAGGTTTGGGTTGATTGGGAAGACATTCCCCCAACGGCTGATTGGTGGAAGGAGATACAGGCGGGCATAGATGCTGCCGAGGCTTTTGTGTTCATTATCTCGCCAGACTCTATACGGTCTGAGGTATGTGCGCAAGAAATTGAACATGCCATTGCCACCAATAAGCGTTTCATCCCCGTGTTGCATAAAGAAATCACCGAACCTGAAGACAAGGAGCGCATTCCCTCTGTTGTTTCATCACACAATTGGATCTTCTTCCGCGAAACAGATAATTTTGATGAATCTTTTGCCCGTTTAATGGATGCCTTGCGTAC
>DAOTWU010000504.1:0-2473 GCA_034435735.1 Anaerolineae bacterium
ATAACTCGCTGGTCGCGCTGGACTTGAATAGCGCCAGTGACTTCCGCGTGCGTCGTGGGGCGTTCTGGCTCGGCGCGGTGTCACCAGATGGTCGCCGTGTGGCTATCGATGAGTGGCAAACCACCGAACGTGGCGATCGCTTCCTCAATCTGGTGATTGTCGATATTGAGAGCAGCGCCCACACCACTATTTTCGAAGGCGCGCGCATCAACGATGAAGGCCGCTTAGAAGATGTGAACTTCGTCTATCCGCTGGCTTGGTTGCGCGCCGGCTGATAGGTTGGTAAACACACAAGAGGGGCGCACCATGCGCCCCTTATTTTTATCTCGCGGTGAATCAATCCTACCCGACCTCACTTGCAGCTTATTCGTAGGAGGGGAAGCAAATGTTTTTAGGTGTGATGAAGTGGCGCACTTATTTCATGATTGCCATAGGCACAGGTTTGATGTTGTATGTTATCTCGATGTTCGCTGGGGGAACAATCTTGACGTTTTTGGCGCAAATGCGCTATAGCGTAGACCCCAGCGCTGGATTTATCGCAGATTTAGTAGTTGTGCCCCTACAATTCATCTTTAGCGACCCGATATTGGGCGCGATTTTAGGGGGCTTATTCTGGCCTATATTATTGGTCTGGGTGTTCTTATTGCTGGTGTTGCTTGTGCTGGTGGCGCTTTCTGGTGGCTTACAATCGCTACGAGAGAGCAACGTGCTAGAATAACAAAAGCTGGGGCGATAGTGATGAACCTATCGCCCCGTTTTATAGGGCTTACTCAAATGGCTCTGGGCTAATTTCAATGCAAATGGCTGGTGTGCGGCGCAAGAAATATAACATACGGAAAAAGCGCAACTGCATGCCATATTTCTTGAGCAGCAGCTTATAAGCACTATCAAATTCTTCAGACGGCAAAATGCGGGCATAGGCCGTCACTTTTTCATCACTTTTCAACTCCCCACGCGCATTACAAGGCGCAACCTCTACTTGGCTATTGCGGCGAATGCGCTTCACCTTCCAGCTATCTGCCTGTGTAATCATGTATAGCTTGCCATCGTGTTCTGCAAACTAGACAGGCGTTGCAACAGGTGTGCCATCCTTGCGGTAAGTGGTGAGGCTCATATAGTTTTCACCCTGCAAAAGGGCAAACGGGCTTTGCTTTGTTGTTGTAGCCGTCATGTTTTTCCCATCTTTCAGATATATGTTGCGTTGATTTTCGCATAGCTTCATTAGAACCGTGTAAACCATCGCTATAAAACAATACGCAATAAGTAAAGTAGGGGTTGCAGGGGCGGCTTGCCACGTCGAGACCTTGCCATTACAATGGCTTTCGGTGGTCTGAACAGAAGGGGGTACAGATGCACTTCTTCAAACGGTTTACCGTCTGGTTATTAATGCGGATTATCGCTATCGCCTTTTGGATAGCGGGCTGGCGCGCAGAGGGGCGGTTACCAGATGTGCCTAAAATGGTAATCATCGGCGCGCCCCACACCAGCAACTGGGATTACTTCGCCATGCTGGCCATTGCCGCACAGTTGAATGTCATTCCCGCAACAGTGATTAAAGCCGAAGCCTTCAAATCGCCCTTGGGGTTCTTATTGCGCTGGGCTGGCTCTATCCCGCTAGACCGCAAGAATTCGCGCAATGCGGTGGATGTTGTCGCCAATCACATTAAAGCGGCGGAACGCATCGTGCTAGCCATCTCTCCCGAAGGCACACGCCGCAAAACCAAGCGCTGGCGTAGCGGCTTTTACCATATCGCACATAAGGCTAATGTGCCGCTGGTTATGGCAGCCATTAACTACCGCCGTAAGCGCGTGACCATCAGCCCGCCGCTTTATCCCAGTGGCGATATTGTGGCGGATATGCAGACAATCCGCACGTTTTATGAAGAGGTGAACCCATTAGGGCGCTATCACGAAAATTTTGGCGAGATTAAAGTGATTGAAGAGGTGCGGGCACAACGAGAGCAAAACCACCCAGAAGAGCAACCCGTATCTGAAATGCCATAAAAACAAAATCGCCGTAGGCAGTTGCCACACGGCGCTTGTTTGCTCAACTAAGGTATGATGATGATTTAGTCTTCGTCATCCTCGTAGTCTTCATAGTCATCATCATCATAATCATCATCATCGTAGTCTTCGTAGTCTTCGTCATCCTCATATTCGTATTCGTCTTCTGGGCCGAATTTCAACATTTTTCTGCTCCTTATGCCAGCAGGTAAATTCTATAGGCATTTATATGATATGCAGAATTCGGCTCGTTTTACCCCCAAAAATTGGGGGGCAATTTATCTTTCATCAATATAAAATACTTCCCCCCTTAAATTCACATCGCCGCACTTTGGTTATCTTGTATACTGTTATCAACATGGTTGAGATAGGTCAAAGCAGCATCCATCGTATCCACCATTTTGGTCGGTACGGGCATCACTTGAAACAGGATATTGGTTAAAAAGCGCGCCACGCGGTTGGACGACAC